>DAIOUZ010000008.1:7388-29952 GCA_036759285.1 Candidatus Limiplasma sp.
GATGAAACCCACCGCCGGCACCTCCTTATCCAGATTGGAGGGGATAGTGGCCATCACATAACCATATTCGTCAAGCGTGGCTTCAATGCCCATAGCTTGCAATTCGCCGCGAAGCATCTGTAAGAGATTCAGCTGTTTGGCGGTACTGGGCTGTGATTCGGAGTTTTCGTCGGAGGTGGTCTCCACGGAGACGTATCTCAAGAATTTGTCTAAAAGCTTTTCCATTTTTGTAAGGTTTTAATTTGGCACAAAAGTACAAAAAAAACCGCAGCCAGATTGCTCCAACTGCGGTACCATGAAAAAAACAATTTACATTAACGCTTTTCAGCGTGTTTTCTTGCGCGATGGCGGTCTTTCGCCCACAAGCCGTATACCTCGCTGACGTTGCCAGCCGTAGTAAAGGCATTGATTTCGTTCTTGCCGAGGTATTCCATCAACTTCGAGAACTCATCGTTGGTAAGCAGGGACTCCAATTCAATCGACTTTTCATTGGTGTAGCCTCCGATGACTTCATAAAGGGTACAGCCACGGTGGAGCTCATCGATAATATAATGGCGGATACGGTCGTAGTCCTTCGAGACGATACAAACGCGCTTACGTTGGTTGAGATTGGCAGTGAACATATTCACCACCAGGCCATTGATCCATGTGGCAATGAGGCCGATGACCACCATCTGGAAGGGGTTGATGGCGAAAGCCGTGAGGCAGATGATGGCACCCGCAACACTCACCGATTTACCCATATCGAAATGCAGGTATTTGTTGACAATCTTGGCCAAAATGTCGAGACCGCCTGTGGAGGCGTTGATGGAAAACATCAGCGTCTGGGCTGCACTGAGGATGATGACGCAGCAGAGCAGGTCGAACCACGGGTTGCCCATCACCGAAAAAGCCTGGTCTGGAGCAACGCCCATATTAATGAGGTAATCGTTTGGGGTGGCGAAGTTTTGCCAAGGGTAGAGCCATTCGCAGAACTTGGTCATGGGACCGAGAATCATGGCGCAATAGACCGTTTTGAGACCGAATTCTTTACCAATGAGGATGTAGGCAAGGACCAACAAGATAGCGTTGATGATGGTGATCATCATAGGAAGGCCGATGTTGATGCCCATCCCGTTGAAAATGTTGGTCAGCACGATGGAGAGACCCGAGATGGAGCCCACAATCAGCTTGCTGGGAACGAGGAAATAATACACGCAAATGCCCGTCATAAACATGCCAAAAGTCATAATCAGCAGCTCAACCCAGAACTTTTTGCTCACCAAAGCCGAGCCAATTTCATTCATTATGTCGTTAAACTTACTCATAAATTATTGATTCTTAATTTTTTAATCTTGAATTAGCCTTTAATTTTTGCGGCTGCAAAGGTCGGAATTCTTTTTCAATTTACGAAAACAATTCAAAGAATAATTGTAATTTTGCTTGCAATAACATCAACCACAAACCATCCACAATGGATACGTATCATATCAGGAAACAAATTCACCGGTTGCCAGGCAAGGTCATCCATGCCATTCCCATTCCGGAGCCGGAAGTGAGGGAAGGCCATCAATCGCGCCAACAGATTGGAGAAATCTGTCGTCAATGCGGCTACAACCACGTTCTTTTGGTGACCGACAAGACCCTCAGTGCGATGGGCTATGAGAAGGCTATCACTGAATCACTGGAAGCAGCGCATGTTGGCTATACCTTATTTAATGACATCAATTCTGAACCTACCATTTCCATTATAGAAGCTGGTCGGCAAAAAGCCATGGAAAGTCAGGCCGAATGTGTCATCGCACTTGGCGGAGGCTCGGTGCTCGACACCTGCAAGATGATAGCCGCCAGCGTGAAGATGCCCCATCTCAGCGTCAAGGCCTTGCTTTTGAAGTTCTTGCCTGTGCCCAAAAACACACTTCCCATCATTGCCGTCCCCAGCACCGCAGGCACAGGAGCTGAAGTCACCGTTGGAGCCGTTGTACTTAATGAACATGGTGTGAAAAGCTCCACTGTATTGATTGGCCTCAATGTGACCCATGTAGTACTCGACAGCGAACTCACCATCCATGCGCCGCAAAAAGTAACTGCCGCTTGTGGTATGGATGCTCTCAGTCACTGCATCGAAGGTGCTGTGAGCGATGTCGAGGTGGACGAGGAGGATATGCATCTTTCAATAGAAGGCGTGAGGCTCATCATGCAGCATCTTCCTACGGTGATGCGAGAGCCAGAGAACATCGAAGCTCGTCTAGGCATGTGCCGGGCAGCCATGTACGGTGGCAATGCCATCAACACCCAACTGGCTGGGTATGTCCATGCCTTTGCCCACAGCATCGGCGCCAAATATCATCTCCCTCACGGGCAAGCCATCTCCTTGATGCTCATGCCCGTGTTGGAGTTCCAGAAAGGCATCTGTCTCGAGAAATATGCCATGCTGGCACGATATTGTGGAATTGCTGGTGAAAGCACTTCTAATGAAGATGCCGCCAACTTGTTCCTTCAAGCCATCAAGCAACTT
This sequence comes from Candidatus Limiplasma sp., assembly GCA_036759285.1. GTDB lineage: Bacteria > Bacteroidota > Bacteroidia > Bacteroidales > F082 > Limimorpha. The sequence goes on from DAIOUZ010000008.1 coordinate 9,886, forward strand.
ATGGCACAATGCGGCATGGATAAGATCGTGTCGCCCGTGAGAGTTTGCGACCACGAGGAACTCATCCCGATGATTGCTGCCGACTCCATCAATTATTCCTCGCCTATCACCTTGAATAATGACGAGATAAAACAGATACTCGACACGGTAACGAACGCTGATTCAAGAGATGCCTCGGAGTATTCCGTAGGAGTGATTCGTGAGATTGTGGCGACACAACGGAAGTTCTTCCGTACCGGCACTACCCTACCTGTAAGCTGGCGAATAAAACAACTTAAGAAGCTAAAGGCAGCTGTTATTGCCCATGAAAAGGAGTTTGAAGACGCATTGGCAGAAGACTTAGGTAGAAGCAAGGTGGAGGCCTATCTCTGTGACATCGGTCCCATCATCGTGGAAATCAACGAGATGATTCGCGGATTGCGTCGTTGGGCACGTCCCGAAAGGCATTTCAGCGGTTTCATGTGCTTCCCTAGCATGGTCACCAAAGTGTATAAGATGCCTTATGGCGTGTCATTGGTCATCAGCCCATTCAACTTCCCCATCTTGCTCACTATCGGTGTGGTGGCAGCGGCCATGGCAGGCGGCAATACGGTGGTCGCAAAGACAAGTTCCAAATCGGCAGCCAGCACTGCGACACTCAAGAAATTCTTCGCTGAAGTGTTCCCTCCCGAATACGTCACCTTGATTGATGGCGGACATGACGTAGCGGACATGTGTCTTGATCAGCGTTTCGACAAGATCTTTTACACTGGTTCACCCTCGGTGGGCAAGCATGTGTTGGCCGAAGCTGCCAAAAACCTTACTCCTGTGGCTTTGGAACTTGGTGGCGAGACGGGCAACTGGTGTGTTGTCCGCAAAGATGCCGACCTGAAAGATGCCGCCCGCAAAATTGCCTTCTTTAAATTGTGCAACGCTGGACAAATCTGCATCAACATTAACCAGATTGCCGTGGCCGAAGAAGTGGCGGAACCTTTCATCGAAGCACTTAAAAATGCTTTTGTGGCACAAATCGGTGAGCATGCCGAGGGCAATCCCGAGTATCCCAAACTCATCACCGATGCCGCCTACGACAAATGCGCCAACTTGGCCGATGAATACCGCGACCGCATCGTGTTTGGCGGTATCGGCGACAAAGAGACACGCCGCTATTCACCCACAATGATTTATCCTGTCGACATCAACGAGCACATTGTGCAGCATGAGCTCTTCTGTCCCTTGTTACCCATCGTGCCATTCAAAGATGCCGAAGTAGACAAGCTCATGGAGGTCATAGCCGACCGCGAGCACCCCTTGGCTATGTACTTGTTTACCAAAAAAATGAAATGGGCGAACCGCACCATGCAGACCCAACAATATGGGGGTGGCTGCATCAACGAAGTCTGTATCCACATGATGGTGAAAGGCGTACCTTTCAACGGCACGGGGCATTCCGGCATGGGAGCCTATCACGGCGAATGGGGTTTTAGAGAGTTTACCCATCCGCAGACCGTGCTTAAAGGCAAGACACGATTCAATTTGCCGTTGAGAGAGCATCCTTATGGCGGGGAAACAGGAGAAAAGAAATTGAAGATTTTAAGAGTATTTGAACAATGACCCTCCTAGACTGGCTACCGATAACGAAAAAAGAGACCGACCTGCGCGGTTGGGACGAGGTGGACATCGTGTTCATCACGGGCGATGCCTATGTCGACCATCCTGCTTTCGGGGCGGCGGTCATCGGGAGGGTATTGGAACACAACGGTTTCCGCGTGGCGCTCATCCCACAACCCAACTGGCGCGACGACTTGCGCGATTTCAAGAAGTTCGGCAAGCCGAGACTCTTCTTCGGTGTTTCAGCAGGCTGCATGGACTCGATGGTGAACCACTACACCGCCAACAAACGCCTGCGTAGCAACGATGCTTACACCCCTGGCGGCGAGGCGGGCTTCCGCCCCGACTATGCCACGGTGGTCTATTGCAACATCCTCAAGCAACTCTATCCCGATGTGCCCGTTGTTGTGGGTGGTATTGAAGCCTCGCTCAGACGCGTCACACATTACGACTATTGGTCGGACAGCCTGAAGCCCAGCATCTTGGTCGACTGTAAGGCTGACATTGGTGTTTACGGCATGGGAGAACTTACCATGGTGGAAATCGCCAAAGCCATCCAAAACGGCAAGAAAGTCAACGAGCTGACTGACATCAAGCAGACCTTCTTTTTGCAAGATAAAAAGCAGCCGCTTCCTGACTTCGAAGGCGAGACCATTGAGCTTGTATCCCACGAGGTCTGCCTCAAGGACAAAAAGAAATACGCCTCCAATTTCCGGCACATCGAAGAAGAATCGAACAAAAAGCACGCGGCAAGGCTGATACAAGACATCGGCAACCAAAGACTTATTATCAACCCGCCTTTGCCCACCTTCACCACAGAACAGATTAACGGTTCTTTTGATTTGCCTTATACGAGGTTGCCACACCCGAAATATGCCAAGCGCGGTGTCATCCCAGCATACGAGATGATTCGGCACTCCGTAAACCTACATCGAGGTTGCTTTGGCGGCTGTGCCTTCTGCACCATCTCTGCACATCAGGGCAAGTTTGTCGCCTCACGCAGCAAAGAGTCCATCATGCGCGAAGTAGAGCAAGTCACCCAGATGGAAGACTTCAAAGGCTACATCAGTGACCTTGGTGGTCCCTCGGCCAACATGTACCGCATGAAAGGCAAGGACGAACGCCTCTGCGAGAAATGTGCCCGTCCCACCTGCCTGCAACCCACCGTCTGCAAGAACCTCAACACCGACCATCATCCGCTGATTGAGATATACAAAGAGGTGGACGCGCATCCGAAGGTGAAAAAAGCCACCATCGGTTCAGGCATCCGCTACGACCTATTCCTGCACAACAGCACTTCCGAGGAAAATAAGGCCATGGGCTACGACGAATACTTCCGCCAATTAGTGACACGTCATGTCAGCGGGAGACTGAAAGTGGCACCCGAACACACCAGCGACGCCGTGCTGAAACTCATGCGCAAGCCTAAATTCGACATGTTCGTCAAACTAAAGAAGAAATTTGACCTCATCAACGAAAAAGAGCATCTGAACCAGCAGCTCATCCCCTATTTCATCTCCTCGCACCCCGACTGTTATCTTGAGGATATGGCCGAATTGGCTGTGAGAACCAAAGAGTTAGGCTATCATTTGGAGCAAGTGCAAGACTTCACTCCCACCCCAATGACCCTAGCCACCGAAATCTACTACTCCGGCTACGACCCTTACACCTTAGAACCCGTTTTTTGCGCCAAAACCAAAGAGGAGAAACTGGCCCAGCAACGCTTTTTCTTCTGGTATAAACCCGAGAACCGTGAGTGGGTGAAGAACGCTTTGCGCAAGATTGGACATTCCGAATGGATTAAGAAGCTGTTCGCCAAGTCTTGAATCTAAAATTTTAAATCTTTAAATCCTAAATCAACAATAATCATTACCTTTGCCGCAAATTTCTAAACCAACATCAAATAATCATGAAGAGAAATCTCATCGGAGCCATTGTGCTCGTCGCTGCCCTTGCTTTTGCAGGCTGCAACAACAAAAAACAAAAAAACGAAGAACCTGAAAACAAAGCAGTTGAGACTGTCGTTGAAGAAGTCAAGCTCCCCAACCGCTTACTCCTCATCGTTGACCCGCAAATCGACTTCACCACGGGTAGCTTAGCCACTAAAAAAGGTCCAGCTTCCATGGAATACCTTGCCAAAGCCCTCGCCGATGAGGCATGGAAGAACTACGCTTGGATTATCATTACGCAAGATGCCCACCCTGCCAACCACTGTTCGTTTGTCGAGCAAGGCGGTGTGTTCCCGCCTCACTGCGTGCAAGGCACCGAAGGCATGAATGTCTACCCGGCTTTACAAGAGGTGTTGGACAATCTGATGCAGAAAAACAATGGGTTGAACATCCACTACATGCAAAAGGGTGACCTCGCCGACAAGGAAGAATTCAGCATCTTCCAAAATGAGCACAGCGGAGAAAAACTGCGCAGAACCATCGAAGAATTCGAACAATTTGAAGGCGTTGATGTTTGCGGTATTGCCACCGACTATTGCGTTTATGAAACCGTTAAAGACCTGATGGCTTTCTATCCCGCCAAGCAGATCCGCATCGTCACCAACTGCCTTGCCGCCGTCGACGACAACGACACCAAACTCGCCGACCTGATGAAAGAGAACGGCATCGAAGGCATTGAGTTCTAAATTAAATGTACGGCCCTTCGACAGGCTCAGGGACCTGCAAAAGCTAAGGTCATTGAGCTTGTCGAAATGCCGACACTCGTTATGAGCAAATTCAAATCATTCCTACAGCGCAAGGGCGTCGACATGACCTGGAAGGCCTATTTTGTCGACGCTCTTGGCGCTATGGCCTTGGGTCTGTTCGCCTCGCTGCTCATCGGCACCATCTTCCAGACTTTAGGTGACAAGACGGGCGTTGAGGCCTTCGAGACCATCGCTAAATATGCCAAGGCCGCTACGGGAGCCGCCATTGCCGTGGCCATTGCCTATAAACTCGGTTGCGAAGGCTTGGTGCTGTTCAGCGCCATCGCCGTTGGCATCGCGGGCAATGAATTGGGTGGCCCGATGGGTGCTTACGTCGCCGTCATCGTGGCTATCGAACTGGGCAAGATGGTATACAAAGAGACCCAAGTCGACATCCTTGTCACTCCCGCCGTGGTCATCATCAGCGGTGTGCTGATGGCTTATCTCGCCGGTGCGCCCATCCAAAAAGTGATGACCGCCCTCGGCACCTTCATCGAAAACGCCACTCAGATGCAACCCTTCCTCATGGGTATCATCGTCTCGTTGGTCATTGGTTCGGTACTCACCTTACCCATCAGCTCGGCGGCCATCTGCCTCGCCATTGGTTTGGGCGGCATCGCCGGAGGTGCTGCCACTGCGGGATGTTGCGCCCAGATGATTGGCTTTGCCGTACTGAGTTTCAGGGAAAACCGCTGGGGCGGACTGGTAGCACAAGGTCTCGGCACCTCCATGTTACAGATGGGCAACATCGTAAAGAACCCCCGCATCTGGATTCCCGTCCTGCTCACCGCCGCCATCACTGGCCCCATTTCGACTTGCGTCTTCCATCTGGAGAACATCCCCATCGGCTCCGGCATGGGCACCTGCGGCCTCGTCGGACCCATCGGCATCTATACCGCCATGCCCGAAGGCGGTGCGAACATGTGGATTGGCATGTTGTTGGTATGCTTCGTGCTGCCAGCTGTACTCACATGGATCATGAGAAAGATAGGTTGGATTAAGGAAGGCGACCTCAAAATCGACTGCTGATGCCAAAAGCACCTGCCAAACCCCTTACTCCCGACCATGTGTTGGACAAGATGGCCAAGTATTGTGCCTATCAGGAACGCTGTGTGAAGGATGTCCGTGACAAACTGAAAACTTTTGACATTCCACAGACCGAAAAAGACAAAATTCTTGATTATCTATTGGATAACCGTTTCGTCAACGATGAGCGGTTTGCCAAAAGCTTTGTGCGCGGCAAAGTCAATCAAAGCGGCTGGGGAATGAATAAAATCCGTTTCCACCTGATACAGAAAGGCATCGACAAGGAACTCATCGAAGAAGCCCTTGGGCAGACCGATGAAGAGATGTATCGCCAACGTCTCATTGACATCCTAAAAACGAAATCCAAAACCATAAAAGCCGATTCCGACTTCGAGAAAAAACGCAAATTGGCTGCCTACGCCATGCAGAAAGGATTTGAAGGCAACCAGGTCTGGGATGTCTTGAAAGATTTTGCCATTTGACAAGTTTTCGTATCTTTGCCGCTCAATTTCAAAACAACCCGATGAAATTCCCAAAACGCCTGATAACGCAAACGCCTGAGTGCCTGACAGAACCCATAAGTCAGGTTATCAATGTCATTATCTCGACATTGTTTGCGCTGGTGTTTCTGACCGCATACGTGCCCTTCTCGGAAACGGCATGGTTCCAAGTGGGCAAAAGCAGCTATTTTTTTATCACGGCGGCATTTGTAGGCTCTGGCATGATGTTTCTGGCTCTGAGCCGCATCTTGATGAACTGGGTCATCAGAAAAAGCCGACATTTCCCCTTTTGGCTCTATCTCCTGTGGCTTTTCCTCGAAATCATGATCATCGCGGTATGCCATACCCTGATTTCCTATTTCGAGATTCATGCCACCGATCATAGTTTCGGCTATCTCTATGCGAAGAGCGTCCTCATCACTTTTGTCGCCTTGGGGGTACCTTACACAGTTACCGTATTAGACGCACAGCAACGACTTATGCTTACCAAGAGCGACACGGTGGAGTCGGACGATGAGGTGATGCCCGAACACACCGAAATCATCAACCTGATGGACAACAACGGTAATTTGAAATTGTCCGTCAAGCTCGACAACCTCTATTACATCAAGGCGGAGGACAACTACATCAATGTGTTCTACCAACGCAGCGGCACCATCGCGAGTTATCTTCTGCGTTGCAAGATGCAGACCATCGCCGACAACTGTGTGGATTCCAGCAGCTTGATGCGCTGCCACCGTTCTTATATCGTCAACATTAAAAAGGTGAGCGTGCTACACAACGAGGCCGATGGCTTCGTCATCGACTTCGAGCGGGAGGGCTTGGATTCCGTGCCTGTTTCAAAGACCTATTCAGCAAAGGTTTTGGAGGCATTCAACAAGAAATAAATGAAAAGCCCCGCCAATCGGCGAGGCTTTTCTTTCTGCTATCGTTTTCAAAATATTATTCAAGCCACAAGGATTAGGCGGCAAAGTTCCATGTTCTTAGGACGCAGCCATAAATCCCATGCCACGCACAGACCTGCTTGGGGATGACATGGCTGCTGCAAAGTCCCATGTCCGAAGTCCCATGTCCTATTAGCAATTCATGCCGCCACAGCAGTGGATGACCTGACCCGTGACATACGAGCTGAGGTCGGAGGCGAGGAAGAGGGCCACATTGGCCACATCCTCAGGCGTGCCACCGCGACGCAGCGGAATCAAGCTTTCCCAAGCCTTGCGAACATCCTCAGGCAGGGCATTGGTCATGGCAGTGATGATAAAACCAGGAGCAATGGCGTTGTGGCGGATGTTGCGCACACCCATCTCCTTGGCCGCACTCTTCGTGAATCCGATGATACCGGCCTTCGAGGCGGAATAATTGCACTGGTTGGCATTGCCCGAAACGCCCACCACCGAGCTCATGTTGATGACACTGCCACCGTTCTGTTTCCACATGATGGGTTGCACAGCTTTGGTAAAGTTGAACACCGACTTGAGATTCACATTGATGACAGCATCCCACTGTTCCTCAGTCATGCGCTTCAGCGCGGTATCTTTGGTGATACCCGCATTGTTGACGAGGATGTCGATGCGGCCGAAGTCCTTGACAATTTCGTCAACGACTTGATGCGTCTCCTCAAAGTTGGCAGCGTTAGAGGCATAAGCCTTAACCTTGACACCAAGGGCTTGCAGTTCTTTTTCCGTTTCCAAAACGACATCGTTCAGAGCGATATCGGTGAAGGCAATGTTGCAGCCTTCTTGGGCAAAACGCAGGGCAATGGCCTTGCCGATGCCACGACCGGCTCCCGTAATCAGAGCCACTTTATTTTCCAAGAGTTTCATTTTATTCCAAATTTAAAATTCAAGATTTAAGATTTATGTCGGCGTTTCGACAGGCTCAACGACCTTAGCTTTTACAGGTCCCTGAGCCTGTCGAAGGGCCGTCCTATTTATTATTGACATATTTTTCAATAAGCTCATACAAGTCTCCGACAGTCTTGACCTTAGTTGTGTCTTCCTCGCTAAGCTTCACATTGAATTCGCGCTCCAAAGTTACGCAGAGTTCCACAAAGTCCAGCGAATCGGCACCCAAATCGTTGAAAAAGCTCTTATCCTCTGTAATCTCGCTCTCGTCGAGCTTCATCTTGGAGGAAATCAGTGCCTTTGCCTTGTCTCGAATTGTTGCCATAATCAGATTTCAAATTTAAGATTCAAAATTCAAAATTCTAATTTATTGATTCTTACGTGTGTCGGGGAGCAGGGCAAAGGAGAGTTCACCCTTGACGCACATCTTGCCGCCCACGCTAAGCACAGCGGAGCAGATATAGATGTTGCGCATGTGGTAGGTCAACGTGGCTTCTACCTCGACGGTGTCGCCCGGCCTGACACTGTTCTTGAAACGCACCTTGTCGATGCCCGTGTAGAACGTCAACTTGCCGATGAGGTCGTCCTTCATCAGCAAGGCACACGACTGAGCCATGATTTCGCAAAGGATGACACCCGGCACGACAGGTTCGCCCGGGAAATGGCCTTGCAGGAAGAATTCCTCGCCCGTCACATGGTATTTGGAATGCGCCACATGGTTCTCGTCGAGGGTCATCTCATCGACCAGGAGCATGGGCTCGCGGTGTGGGAGATACTGTTTGATTTCGTCTCGATTCATTGTATGTTGTTTATTTGTTGATTGTTGAATCGTTTAATTGTTGGTTTGTAGGGCTTTCGTATCACGACAGCCGTTTGCGGTTCGGCTGCCACAATGTGACAGCCCTACAAACGAATTATATTTTTCTAATCGCTAAACACGCATTGTGTCCGCCGAAGCCCAAGGAATTGGAAATCGCGATATCCAAATTGGCTTTAACAGGCTTGTTAGGCGTGTAGTTCAGATCGCATTCTGGATCAGGCTCGTCTAAGTTGATGGTAGGCGGCACAATACCATTGTTCAGTGCCATCACACTAATAATCAACTCAATGGCACCTGCAGCACCGAGAGCATGACCCATCTCCGACTTGGTGGAACTGATATAGGCCTTGTGGGCTTCTTCCTCGCCCATCGCAATCTTGATGGCTTTGGTCTCGCCGCTGTCGTTCATCGGTGTACCCGTGCCGTGCGCATTGATGTAGATGCTTTCACCCGCTTTGAATTGGGCTTCTTCCAAGGCCTGTTTAATGGCAAAACTCTGTGTCGTGCCATCGGGACGTGGTGCAGTGCTGTGGTATGCATCGCAGCTGTTGCCGTATCCGCAAAGTTCAGCGTAAATCTTCGCGCCACGTTTGGCGTGTTCGTATTCTTCCAGCAGAACAATACCCGAACCTTCGGCGATGACGAAACCAGCGCGATTCTTGTTGAACGGCAAAGAAGCATATTTAGGGTCTTCCGCTTTTGTCAATGCCTTGCAGTTGGCGAACGCACCAATCGATACCGGATTGATGCCCGCCTCTGAGCCACCCGAGATGACGGCATCGGCATAACCGTGCTTAATAGCGCGATAGGCTTCACCGATACTATGGGTACCTGTGGCGCATGCCGTCACGATGGGCACGCAAGGACCTTGTGCGTTGTAGCGGATGGCCACGCTACCCGAAGCTTGGTTGCCAATCATGGTCGGGATCATCAAAGGCGAGATCCAACGTGCGCCTTCGTCATAATAAGTCTTTACGCCACGCATGATGGTGTCAAAACCACCGATACCTGAACCGACATACACACCCAAACGGCTGGGATCCATTTGCATGTCTTCGTTGTCTTTCATAGCCTGAAAGGCTGCTGCCAAGGTGTAGACCGCGAAACGGTCGTTGCGCTTGACAAAAGTCTTATCGACACCACAAGCCTCAGGATCGAAGTCCTTCAGCTCGGCCGCAATCTTCACGGGAAGGTCGGTGGTGTCGAACGCTTTGATGAAGTCGATGCCACAATAGCCCTTCATCAGGTTGTCCCAAATGGTCGGCAGGTCGTTGCCAATCGGTGAAATGGCACCCATGCCGGTGATAACTACTCTTCTATTATTATTGTTGGTATCCATATCTAATCTATAAAGCTTTTTATTCATTTATTTAATGCTGAATTCGGAATGCTAAATGCTGAATGTGGGCAAAGCCCTGCATCGCATCGCGATATTCTGCATTCATCATTCTGCATTCATCATTCCGCATTTAATCAAAATTCCCATTCCCACAAACATGCCGCTGAAACGAAACCTGCGCCAAAGGCACTCATAATAATCTTGTCGCCCTGATCTTGTTGTCTTTCAGCATTTCGTCAAGCATAATCGGGATGCTGGCCGAAGAGGTGTTGCCGTATTTTTCAATGACCGTCGGGTACTTCTCCTCAGGACCACCAATAATGTGGCGGATACCCTCGATGATGCGTTTGTTGGCTTGATGTAACATAAACCAATCGATGTCAGCACTGGTCAAATGATTGTAATCCAACACATTTTGAATGTCCTTGGCCGATTCGGTGACAGCCGTCTTGAACAGTTCCTTGCCTTTCATCACCAAGGGTTGACCTTTCACATAATGCTGCTCAAAAGGTGTAGTCTCCATACCGCGTTCATAATAAAGCACATCGCGGTCGCTGATCATGGTGAGCTTCACGTCTTTGAAGGCATTGCCTTCGGTGAGCACCACGGCACCCGCGCCATCGCCGAACAACACGCTGCAATCTCTCTCGTTCCAGTTGCAATATTTGGTGGGCTCCTCTGCACACACTATTAAAATGTTCTTGGCATGACCCGCCTTGATCATGCTGTCGGCAATCATCAGGGCATTGACAAATCCGGCACAGGCCACATTGATATCAAGACCTGCGCAGGTAACGCCTATGCGTTTCTGGATAATGCAACTCAGTCCAGGGGTGATATGGCGGTTGGCCACATTCGAAACCAAGAGGAAATCTATCTGGTCGGGACGCAATCCCGAGGCTTGGATGGCCTTGTTGGCAGCATCGACAGCCAAGTCATACAAATCTTCGGTAGATAATAGGTGGCGGGCCTGAATTCCTGTCCTTGTCGTAATCCAAGCATCATTAGTGTCCAAGAAAGTGGCCAAGTCGTCGTTAGTCACCGTAAGGCTGGGCACTGCGCTTCCTGTTCCAATAATTTTCATTTCGTTTTAAATTAAAATAAACTCGTTTTCGGTTTTGATTAAAAACGCTGCAAAAGTACTTCATAGTACCATGCCGTGTGGAAAATGTGTCCAAAATGGGGCTTTTGTGGCGAAATTTGGCTATTTGTGGCGAAATTTGTGGTTTTTTGTGGCGAAAAAGCCTGATTTGAGGAATTTTTATGGCGATTTTCTCCATTTTTGTGGCGGAAATTGTTTCTACAAAAGGGAGATTCCCTGCGGGAATGGAGTGTCTATTCTTTGTAAACTGCGGCGGTAAAAGCCTGCTAACAACTTGTAACAGCTCTCACCGCCGCTTTTAACTTTATACATTTACTCCATTCCCGCAGGGAATCTCTACTACCGATGGCAATCCATTTTACATCCCACCCATCCCCTGAGGTGCACTGCCGGATTCGCCTTCGCCTTGACGGGCGCGCTGTTCAAGCTCCATCTTGCCGAAACGGAAGGTCAAACCGACGGCGACACTGCGGCTATTGTATTTATAGTTGGAATTGGATTGCACATACGGGCTGTTATTGGTCGTGCCCCAACTGTTCCAGTTGAAGATGTCGTTCGCGTTGACATACACAGACAGTTTGCGGTCGAAGAAGTCGGCGCGGAGACCAGCATTGATGCCGTACCAGCCCTTACGCTCGCTGAACAGCGATTGCGTCGGGGAACTGTAATAGCCCGAGGCCGTCACTTCTAACTTGTTCCACAATTTAGCCCACATGTTCAGCCGGAAACTATACGACCACTTGTCGAACTCGTAAGGCTTCCCGTTGTATTGGGTGTAGATGTAGGAATCATATAAATTTGCATAAAAACGCAGATTGAAGAAGCCACTCGGACGGTACATCATGTTGTACTCGAAGCCCGTGGTGTGGCTGCGTCCCACATTGACAGGATAGGAATACTTCACCACACGGTTGTAAAGCCAATGATATTCAGACAGTTGAATAGTATTGACCTCATTGGTCTTGCCACGATAATAAGCCGACAAACCCACCGAACCGAATTTGTCCCAATATTTGGTCCAGCCCGCCTCGACGGAATGAGTGTAGATGCGCTCCAAGTCAGGGTTGCCCGTGCTGTAGCTGTCCATGTGATACAAGGGGAACTTACTCAGTTGCTCAGCCTCGGGTGAGGCAATGCGCATCGTGTAGCTCAGCTTGAAATTGTGCATCGACTTGGTGCGATAGGAGAGGTGCAGCGAGGGACGGACGCTGAAGAAATGCTTCGAGAAATCGAAGGTGGTGTCGTTAGGGAAGAAGGTATAGGGATATTCGCCACTAACCAACTCGCTGACGAAACGCACACCGGGCTTGACTGTAAACCCGCCAAACTTGTGCTGCACGGTGACGAAGGCCTCGTTGTTCAGGTTGGTGAAGTTGGCCTTGTAGGTGCGGTAAATATCGTTCACCCAGTCTTCACCTACTAACGAGTCAGTTTTCAGATACTGATGTTCGGGGTCGTAGCCCACAGTGTAGCCCACAGAGATTTCACCATTCTCGGAATAGGGACGGTTGTATACGACTTCGCCTTCCACGCCCACGGAGTTGTAGCTGTTTTCTTGACGGAACAAGTGGGTGTATTCAATAGGTGCGGAAAACTGCCGCTTCACATCGCCACCATTGGCACCGCCCCAGCCCATGCCGTTGATGCTGACCGAGAGGTTGTGACCCTTGTTGTCGAACTTGTGCTGGTAATACAAGCCGCCATTGGCAAAGAAGTTACGGTCGTAAGCATTAGAACCCTCAGTATAAGCGGTGAGCAAGGGATTGGGCAGAAACTCCTCTCGTCTCGTCATGGTGTAGTTGATATCGCTGCCCCAATTCGGCCAGCAACTGAGCCAGAGGTTCAAGCTGTTGGCGGTATCTATCTCATAGTCAAGGCTGAAGTATCCACCTGTGTTGAAGCCCTTGCTGGAGTAGTTGGAGGAATCGAGCTCATGGCTGGCCAAAAGCCCTTCATTGGTGAACAGGGATTGTTCGACATTGTTGTAACCCTTCCAATGGGAAAAGCTGCCATTGATGTAAGCGTTAACCGTCAGCTTGTCGTTTGACCAGACGTAGGAAGCCCATGGGCCTATGTAAGGACTCGTCGAAGCATTCACGCCAAAGCTAAAGAACTCGTTCTTCTGGATTTTGGCGTTGGTGACGATGTTGATGATGCCGTCGGCCTTCGAGCCATAGCGTGCCGAGGGGTTGGTGATGACTTCCACGCGGTCGAGGCTGTTGGCAGGCAATGTTTGGATGTAGGTCTTGAGGTTCTCGGCGGTCATGTGCGAAGGCTTGTCGTTGATCCACACCTCCACGCTTGAAGTGCCGCGCAGGGTGATGTTGCCTTCCACATCGACACTCACGCCCGGAGCGTTCTGCAAGGCATCCGACAACGTTCCCGTCTGAATGCTTGGATCTTCCGCCGTGTTATACATCGTCTTCTCCCCTTCCACCGCAAACAACGGGCGCTTCTCGGTGATGACTACCTCATTGAGTTTGGTAGAACCTTCCTTGAGTTGCAGTTTACCCAGGTCTTGATTGCCCTTCAGGGTCAACTCTTGTTCAAAAGTCTGGAAGCCAATGGCTGAGACCTGAAGACGGTAGTCACCATTGGGAGCCAATAGTTCAAAATAGCCTTTGTCATCAGAAGCTGCACCGCTTACAAAGACACTGTCGGCCTGCCGAAACAGTCCCACATTGACAAAAGGAATACCCTTGCCATTAGCTTCCTCGACGATGGTTCCTGTCACCTTGTTTTGAGCAAAAGTTGGCATCACAAAGCATCCGATAAGTGCAAATAGGATAAAAACATGCTTTTTCATTGTTCTTGTTTTTAAAAGAATGAAATTTTAATACTTGACTGATTATATAACAAAGTTAAAACTGAATTATTGCGTCTTGAAATGATTTTTATTCTGAGTTTTTGTAAAACTCTATAATCTTGCAGCGGTAGAGGTATTCGTAACGCGCTTGCAGTAGGTCGGATTCGGCTTTGTGAAGACGGATCTTGCTCTCGTTCAGCTCCAAAAGTGTCTTCTTGCCCATATCGTAGCCGCCTTTTGCATATTCGTAGGCAACACGCGAGGCATTCAGGCTATTTTCCATGGCAGTCATCTTTTGTTGCGCGGCTTTGGCATTGCCGTAGGCTTGCTGGATTTCCTTGCGCAAGGCTTTCTCCGTGTTTTCAAGGTCAAGCTGTTGGTCGGCGATGGAGAGTTCGGTCATCTTCACGCGATATTTAGTCCTCATTCCATTGAAAATCGGGATGTTGAGCGAAAAACCGAGTTGTGCCCTGCCATTACGTTTCAACTGCTCGTCGAAGGGTGTGTTGGGATAACTGTCCGTGAAATAGTGGTAAAGGCCATTGGAATAGCCTGCGTAGAAATCAAACGAAGGATACCATGCTGACTTGGTAGCTTTCAAGTCGTAATGGCTCTTTTGCAGGCGCAGTCGGGCGGCTTCCATGGCGGGTTGGGTCAACAAGGCTTGTGTGATAGTAGCTTGTGGTGTGCCGATTTCCTGCTCCTGTCCGGCAAAGAAGGCATCAGGTTCGCTCACCTCAAAAGATTCATCATATTCGATTTCAAGGACTTGTGTCAAGGTGAGTGTGCTCAGCGCCAAATCAGTCTCAGCCTGAGTGAGGGCGGCTTGATCGGAGGCGAGTTGGGCTTGGCTTTCGTAAACGTCGGCTTCGGCCACGCGACCGCTTTCATAAAGTTGTTGCGTTTTCTCTAATTGCTCTGCAGAGAGCTCAACTTGCCTTCGGGCGATTTCAACCTGCTCCTTTCCGTAAAGCACCTGCATGTAAAAGGCCATCACGTTGAGTTTGAGGTTGAGCATGGCCGCTTCCTGATCCATTTCAGAGGCTTGCAGGTTCAAAGCGTCGGCTTTAGCAGTGTTGTAGAGGTTCAACCCTTGAAAGAGTGGCAAGGAAAGATTAGCCCCGAACGAAGCTGAGGAAGAGTTATCAGACACATAAACACCTGTATAAGAAGGCGATTGTCCGAAACCAAGATACTCGCCTGCGTTGGCATTCAAAGTGGGAAGCCAAGCGTTTTGACTGGTTTTCCATTGGTATTCAGCCCGTTGTCGTGCCAACTGGCTTTTACGAATGTCGAGGTTGTGTTCCAAAGCATAGTTGATGCATTCGTCAAGCGTCCACACCTTTTGGGCTTGGACAGCGAAAACACTTGCAACAAACAGCGTTATCAAAATTGTGCGTTTCATGGTCATTCGGTTTTTTCGTTTCCACGGATTTTGTCGCCGACATTCAGTCCTTCCTTGACGACGATGTTCACACCATCTGAAAGGCCCACCTTAACGGATTGTTTCTCAAATTCTTGTGGTGCGTCCTCTTTGATGCAGCGGTACACGAAGGCTTCGCCATCCTCGTAAGTGATGCAACTTTCAGGCACGGTCACCACGCCTTCTTCCTTGTCGAGGATGATTTCGGCATTGGCGGAATAGCCGGCGCGGACGAAGACATCGTCGGGCATGATGGCGCGGGCTTTCATCTCGAAGAAGACGGCACCGCTCTCCTGCGTTCCTTTAGGCGCGATGTATTCTAAAACCGCATCGAACTTGCGGTCGTTCATGGCACCGATGGTCAAGGTCATGGGCATTCCTTCGTGGATCTTGCCCACCTCAGTCTCATCGAGCTTGCCCCTGAAAATCATATCCTTCATGTTGGCAATGGTGGCAATGGTGGTACCGTCGTTGAAGGTGTTGGAATTGATGACGGAGTTGCCGACCTTTACGGGGATGTCGAGAATCATGCCTGATATGGTGGCCTTGATTTTCGTATTGCTGTAGCCCGTCGCGCTCTTCGAGATGCCTTCCTTGATGATGTTCAGTTGGTCTTTGGCATTGCTGTAACTCTCCTTAGCCTGCTGGTATTCGAGTTGCGACTTCTCGAATTCCTCGGTGGAAATCAAGCCTTTAGCTTTCAGGTTCTGCTGACGTTGGTAGGTCTTCTCCACGTTATCAAGATTCATTTTGGCCACGCGCACCTGCGACTCGGCAGCGGAAAGGTTGCTCACGTCGGGGATGACCTTCACCACGGCGATGACTTCGCCCTGTTGGACTTGCTCTCCAGGCTCTTTCAGAATCTCGGAGATGATACCCGACACCTGCGGCTTCATGGCCACCTCGTCGCGTGGGTCGATTTCCCCTGTCACCACCGTCGTTTTCTGGATGGTGTCGATTTTGGCGGTCTCGATTTCATAGACGACCTCCTGCGGCTTTGATTTCTTGTAGAGATAGACGAAAGTCCAGATGACTCCTATTCCTAACAAGATGAAAAACAGAATTTTAAAGAATTTCTTCATGGTATTTGTGATTTTAATATTTCAAGATTTCCTTTTATTAACTACAGATTTCACAGATTTTACGAATTATAGGAGATATAGAATTTTGCAACTTCGTTGCGGATTGATACGGATTTGTATAATCTGCAGCTTTAGCTGCAAAATTCGATGAACGACATCCGTTTAATCTGTATAATCTGTAGTTTCTCATAGTATTATTCTTCTCGTATGGCATCAATAGCTTTAATTTGAATCGCTCTCCAAGCGGGCAACACGCCTGCGAGGAGTCCCGAAATGATAACGATGATGGTAGCGGTCACGGCTGCACCAAATCCGATGTTCGGGTCTTGGAACATGGCATTGTCACTGGGCATGTTGGAGGTAATCCTGGCTACTATCGCCATGATGCCTACACCGAGGCAAAGTCCAACGAGACCTGCCAATGTGGTGAGCAGCAAACTCTCAGACAACACCTGGCCGATGATGTCCTTGGGTTTGGCACCAAGGGCGCGCCTTACACCGATTTCACGGGTGCGTTCCTTCACAGTCACGAGCATGATGTTACTCACGCCAATGATGCCCGACATCAACGTACCCAAGCCCACAATCCAGATGAGGATATGTATGCCAAAGAACAAGCCCTTGAAGGCATTGAAAATCTCCGAAAGGTTGAAAGAGTCGATAGCCTCGTTGTCGGTGGGCGCAATGTCGTGCCGTTCCTTGATGAAATGCTTGATTTCCTCTTCGATATCTGCAATAGGCACGTCATCGCGGGCAGCAAGGGCAAAGAGATAGATTTTGTCTCCAATGGCAAACACTTGCTGCATGGTGGTAAAAGGCAGAATAACCGATTCATCGACGGAGCTGCCTAAACTGACGCTTTCGTTGTAAGAACGAACCACACCCACTACTTGGAAATAGATGCCGTTGACTTTCACCATTTTACCAATCGGATTCTCACCTCTCTCAAACATGGTCTCATACACTTTCTTTCCCAACAGACATACCTTGCGGCGGGTGGAGATGTCGGTATCATTTATATAACGTCCCTTCAAGATTTTCGATCGCTCAATCTCATTGTATTCAGGCATCACTCCATTGACTGAGAAACTCCCACCTTGACCATTATAAATCACATTTTTCTCCTCGGTCGACCATATAGTGACTTCGGGTGAAATAGCTTGAACATAAGGAAAAGTCGCTTTAATGGCTTCCAAATCGGCCATTTGCATCGACCATTTCCGACCTTTCTGATAGCCTTTATAGGGTTCGCTGGTTTCGCCAGTGAAGAAGAAGCCCGTGTTGGGCGTCACGCCTTCCACCTGCATCATCAGTCCGTTCTCGAAGCCATTACCCGTTGACGAAAGAACGACGAGGAGGAAAATACCCCAAAACACGCCGAAAGCCGTCAGCAAGCTGCGGGTCTTGTTGCGCGTGATGGTCTGCCAAATCTCGTTGAATCCGTCGAAGTCGAACATGGTCACAGGGTTTTATCGATAATTCATTGCTTCTATAGGTTTGATTTTCACGGCGTTGCGGGCGGGGAAGAAACCTGCCAGCACACCACAGACGATGAGCAAGGCCGTGGCCATCAGCACGATGCGGATGTCGATGCTGGGGACGATATTCAGTGTGATTTGTTTGCCTTCCTGCACCTTTTCCAGAATATTGCCACCGACCTCAGCCGCCACCATGCCCAGCCACATCCCAATGTAGCCGAAAATCGTGGTGATAATCAAGGATTCGGTGACGATGGAGGCCAATATCGACCGCGATTTTGCGCCGAGAGCCTTGCGGATGCCGATTTCATTGGTGCGCTCCTTCACGGTGATGCGCATGATGTTGCTCACACCCACAATGCCAGAGGCAAGCATGGCAAAGCCTATAATCCAAATGAAGAGCTCCAACGTATGAAAAATCCTCATGACCTGACGGTATTCCTCATGGGTGCTACGTATATATACAGCTTGTTGGTCATCGGGATCAAACTCATGCAAGCGTGCCAACTGCGTTCTCAAATAGTCGGTGTACGCCTCGTTGTCCTCATTGGTTTCCAAGCCCTTTACAGTAAACCGCAGCATATAATAGTAGTTTTGTCGGGTGATTTTCTTCAAGGTGGAGAAAGGAACCAAGGCACTGCCCCCACTTGAGTCGGGATTGCCTTCATAGATACCTATTACCTTATAAGCGATGCCGTTGACGATGATGAACTGACCGATGGGCGAGGTACCTTCATCGAAAAGGTGCTTTTGTAAGGCATCATCTATGACCGCAACTTTCTCACTTTGTTGCTCATCCCGATCGTTGAGTAAGCGTCCTTCGATGAGATCGGTGTTCGAGATGGAATGAAAAACGGGTCTCACACCGTTTATTGTGATGTTGCATGATTTATCACCATAGGAGGCAGATCCACTATTACTGATGTATGGAGAGACTTTATCGACATGTTGCGCTTCGGTTTCCAAAAAGCGGATGTCTTTGTCATCAAACCAAATGAAGCGATTGGTGCCGTGGCCTTTAAAAGGTTTGGATGTCGAGCCACCAAAAATCATATAGGTGTTTGTGGACTGGTCGCTGAACTCCGCGCTGACGCCATTCATGATGCCGTTGCCAGCGGCGAGCAGCACAATGAGGATGAAGATGCCCCATGAGATGGCGAATCCCGTGAGGAACGTCCTCAGTTTGTTGCGGCCCAAAGCCATGAATATTTCGCGCCAGAAGTCCATGATAGTAGCTTTTTAATATTTCTTTGACACGGAATTTCGGTAGCTGTCAGCTATCAGCCCTAAGCTATCAGCTTGGTTGTACCGAGGCTGAAAGCTGACTGCTGAAAGCTTAAAGCCAAACAAAGTCTCGCGTCCATATATACATAATTTGCTCATTTACTTTATTTCTGTGTTAAAGTCGATTTGGTCGGGATTGTTGATTTCGATGTTTTCGATGACACCGTCTTTCAGGTGGATGATTTTGTTGGTTCTCAGCGCAATACCTCTTTCGTGCGTGACGATGACCATGGTGATACCCATTTGGTTCACTTCGCGGAGGATTTGCATCACCTCTGCTGAGGTCTTGCTGTCTAAGGCACCCGTTGGCTCGTCGGCAAGGATGACTTTAGGTTGGGTCACCAAGGCGCGGGCCATGGAGACGCGCTGCTTTTGTCCGCCGGAGAGCTCGTTGGGATAATGGTCGGCCCATTCCTTCAGGCCAAAACGTTCGAGGTATTCCATGGCGAGCTGATTGCGCTTCTTGCGGTTCACGTTCTGGTAGTAAAGAGGCAAGGCCACATTCTCCATTGCCGTCTTGAACGGGATGAGGTTAAACGACTGGAAGATGAAGCCAATGGTTTGGTTGCGCATGTCGGCGGCCTCGTTCTCGCTGAGGTCTTTCACCAACTTGCCGTTGAGGTAATAGTCGCCCGAGTCGTAGTTATCGAGGATGCCCAAGATATTGAGCAAAGTCGATTTCCCCGAGCCTGAGGCTCCCATGATGCTGACCATCTCGCCCTCTGCAACCTCCAAGTCGATGCCTTTCAGCACGTGCAGGGGCTGGGCGCCAAAGTAGGTCTTGTTTATTTTTTCCAATCGAATCATCGCCTTGATTATTAAATAGGTATCACAACACTATTGCCACAGGTAATACGCAGAATACCCACATTTGTTACATCCAGTGAAAAATAAATCCATTTTTTCGTTTTCGCCTAGCGATCTGTATGTTGCACTATTTAGCATTAGTGTATTAGTTTATTAGAACACTGCAAAAGTACAACTTTTTTGAATATGTCAAGAAAAAAGTGAGATTTTTTTTCGTTTTTTTCTGCGGGTACGTCATTGCTAGCAAAGCGACGCCATGTTGTTCCGCTGG
>DAIOUZ010000008.1:29962-31423 GCA_036759285.1 Candidatus Limiplasma sp.
GTCGTGCGGAAAACCCAAAAAACATTGTTTGCCGTTCCGCTGGATTTGCAATCCGGCGGTCTTGAAAATGGGGATTTAAAATCCCCCACTTACGGCTGTCGGATTGCAAATCAGCTAGAACCAACAAGCTGTTTCACCATCCTCTTGCAGAACGCCTTTACATCATCCTTCGTCCAAACATTCATGACAAAAAACGAGCCTGAGGCAACCTCCCCGACAATCGTCCATTCCTGATAGACCACTCCGTCAAGACTCATGGCGGCACGGTTGGAGCATTGGTTGGAGGCTGCTTTTCGCGTAAACTCCGACCAAAGTTGTGCGGCCTCTGGTGTCATATCCACAAACACACCATATTGAGCAGGTTTTCGATTGCTGTATTTTGGGCCATGCGTTGCTCGTTCCACCACTGGCTTGCCTCCAAGCACCGCCGAACTGATGGCAGGGCCTTCGGGAGTAGTCTTTTTCAGTGCATAGAGTTTCACTTGTCCTCCTTCCTCCCTTTTGTGTGAGTGGACGGAAATACCGTCAATTCCCATGGTTACTTGCCGACCATTTCCTTTCATAAGCACAAGAGAATCATTGTTTTGCCATCGTTCCATAAAGATTGGGACATCCTTTTCAAGCACCGTTGTGTCGGCATAAATTTCCCAAATTTCCAAATTGCCTTCACTGGACAAGTCACCATTTGCGCGATGATAAACAGTAGGATTCAATAGTCCAGTAACCAGCACAAAAGCAATAACACACACCAAAGCCACTGAACCCAAGAAGCACCAAAACGAACGGTTGTTTCTGGTGTGCTTTGTCTCGCCAATGGCATCAATTTGTCGCAACACGTTGTTGCAATGGCTTGCAAAGTAATAATAGACCAAAATGGCCATAAGCAGCATCGCCACGCCCGAAATGCACACCGTCCACAAAAACCTGTAAATCACTGCTGGACCAACAGATGCTGCATGTGGCGTAATGATTGTAAAGAAACAGAAAAGCGCCAAAAACAGAAACCCCACAATCAGCAGCAGAACGACATAAATGGCATAGCCTGTCTTCAGTTTCTGCATGTTTTTGGACAGCGTGAACAAGTCGGAGTTTTCCACCACTTGTTGCCGCACATTGCGCGTAAGCCATAGCTCAACCAAAGTCGAAATGGCCATCAAAAGGACAAAGCCAACCCCCAATGACCATGAATAGCCAAAATGCGCCAAAAACACGAATCCCAAAATGGCAAGAATGGGATAGCCGATGATAATCGACTTTCGGTATTTTCCGAAAAAGCTTGTGCTGGCTTGGAGGACCGACTTCATCAGCCTGTCATTGACGATTTCCTGTTGGTCGAACTGTTGTTTCAGCGTTTCGTATTGCGCTTTCAGTTGGTCGAGTTCGGAGAGGTTATTGTTATCGTTGTTTTCCATGATGATTCCCTTTCATTCGTTTTTCGACATTTTCACCAGTTTGTCCTTG
>DAIOUZ010000009.1:0-30487 GCA_036759285.1 Candidatus Limiplasma sp.
AGGGTCGAAGGGCCGACCATTAGCTATCAACCACATCACCCACAGCGACAAACAAGACGCGATAATCGTGAAAAACCTCACGCCCAAATTGCCCGAAAAGAAAATACTGCTCAAAAAAGTCATCAACCCCACCAAGGGCGGATGGTCAAAATAGCCCCAGGCGAGGTACTCGCCATAGAGGGCATAATAGGCTTCGTCCTCCTGTATCTCGGTGAAGACACCCTGCAACAGATTGACAACAAACCAAATGAAAAGGCCACAACAAAGGCAAAATCTCCAATTGAATATTTTGTCCTTTGTCATGGCAATTTCGGTTTGTAGGGCTGTCACATCGTGGCAGCCGTATAAATTGGATTCCGTTGCGGCTGCCATAATATGACAGCCCTACAGTTTTTATCCCACATGAATATTATCCTTCACCAGCTTCAGGATCTTCTTCGTGTCGTTGCCCAAATCCTTGCGGAGGTTGGCATCGTTGAAGTCGGTGAGGAATTTAATCATGTAGTCGACGATGCTGTCGGAGAACACGCCCTTGGCGGTGTAGATCTCGCGGTCCTTGGCCAGTTCCTTGGCAGCGGCCACGCAGCTGTCTGGCAGTTGCTCGAGGCTCTCTTGCAGTTGCTTGTTCTTCTCGTCGTGGATGTTAACTCCGAGGCCGACATAAGTCTTCTCAGCAATCTCAAGCGCGTTGGGCATCTCGAAGCCGTGACGGGCAGCGGCGCAGAGGGCGGCCATCAGCAGGTACATATCGGCGCAGCCGTCGGAAGCACGCCATTCGAAGGTCTGCTTCTCGCTGAAGTCCTTGTTCGACTTCTTCTCCAGCGGGTTGGCGTTGGCTGACATATCCTTGCCATTGCTGATCCAGCCCAGCGGCACGCGCACCAAGGCGCTGCGGTTGCTGTAAGACCAGCACAGCGAGGTCGGGGCTTCCTGATGAGGCACCAAGCGGAGGAATGACAGCGGGTTGGGGTTACCGAAGGCTGGCAGTGAGGTACCAGCCACCATGTAGCCAGCGATGGCTTTCTTGGCGTAGTCGGTCAGCTCACCGTTCTTCACCATCACGCTCTTGCCGTCCTTCGTGAACTTGCAGTGGACGTGCATACCCGAGCCAGCCTTGCCCACAGTAATCTTCGGGGCGAAGGTCAGGGTGACACCGTATTCGTAAGCCAGCTGGCGCATGATCCACTTGGCGACCACGAGTTGGTCGGCGGCATCTTCGATGTTGGTGGGCAGGAACTCGATTTCATTCTGCTCGTATACTTTGCCGTCAAGGGTGAAGTTACCCACTTCAGAGTGACCATACTTAATCAAGCCGCCAGCTTGGGCGATGAGGCGCATGGCCTCGACGCGGTACTCGGTGAACTTGTTGAACGGGGCGCTCTCGTGGTAGCCTCTTTGGTCGGGCACTTCGTAGATTTGCTCGTCGTCAGCAATGATGTAGTATTCCAGTTCGCCCATGGTCTCCATCTGCAAGCCCGTGGTCTTCTTGAACACTTCATGGGCTTTGTGGAGGATATGCTCCGGTGAGCTTTCGAAAGGTTCGCCGTCACGGTTGTAGAACGAACAAAGGATGTCCAAGGTGGGCGTCTCGGTGAAGGGGTTGCGGAAGGCCGTCTTGTACTTCGGCACCACATAGAGGTCGCTCTTTCCGGCTTCGATGAAGGGGAAGAGGCTCGAGCCGTCGACACGCTCACCAGCGGTGAGGATGTTCTCGAGGTGTTCGAGGCTGTGGATCACGAAGTTCAAGGTCTTCAGCTTGCCGTCCCAGCCACAATAGTGGAAGTTGACGAATTCGATTTGGTTTTCCTCGCAATAACGGATGATGTCGGCGCGAGTGAACTCTGCTGCAGGCTTCTGAAGGTACTGCACCAGACGATTGGGGTTCATGGCAATTCTTTGGTCCATTACGATTTGATTTATTTAAAGATTTAAAGAATTCAAAGATTTAAAGATTCTGTCGGCGGTTCGATGGGCTCAACGACCTTCGCTTTAAAGTTGAAGGTCCCTGAGCTTGCGGTCCCTGAGGCCCATCGAAGGGTCGAAGGGCCGTGTTCATTACAATTTTGCGCAAAGATAGTAATTATTCCATCATTCCTAGTTAAAAGAAGAATAAATGCTGATTTTTCCTCACATTCTATCAGTTTTTCATACTTTTGCCTTAGTTTTCAACGAAAAAAGCAAGAATTATGGCACTAAAAGACTGGATGATTGCCTTCAACAACGCCAAGACGATGGAATCGAATGGCGAGCAAGGCATGGAATTGATTGAGGAATACGAGCACGTGTTGGCTAAATTGGGTAATGGGCCTTTCACTGAGGCTGAGGAGCATGTTCGGGAAGAGGTGCGCCGCAACCTTTATGAATTATACCTTTTGAACGGTGACGAGGCTAAGGCGGATGAGTATAAGTAATGTGCGTAAATCAGCGGAATCTCAATTTTTTTGATACATTCCGCTGGTTTTCGAACATATCATTTAAAAATCACTTCTTCAATATATTGAAATAAGCATCCAGCAATTTTTGTGCGCCAATGTAGGCGCTCATCCGTTGCCCGCGCACATCGCTTTCGACCAAGGGCAGGAGGTCGGCGACCAATTGGTTTTGATAGAAATCGTTCTTCAAGGCGCTGTCCATCGAGTCGTACATCATCTGTACGTCTTGTTGGGCACGTTTTTTATAGAGATAGCCGTTGTCGCGGATGGCCTGTACGTGATCGGAGACCATCTGCCATACCTCGTCGATTTGGAAACCCGTCAAGGCGGAGCAGGTCATTACCTTGGTCTCTTGTCCCGATTCGGGTAAGGGGAAGAGGTGCAGGGCGTTGCGGCATTCGGCGGCGGCACGGTTGGCACGCATCACATTGTCGCCGTCGGCCTTGTTCACCGCGATGCCATCAGCCATCTCCATGATGCCGCGCTTGATGCCTTGCAGCTCGTCGCCAGCACCACTGATTAATATGAGGAGGAAGAAATCGACCATGGAATGTACCGCCGTTTCGGATTGGCCTACGCCTACTGTTTCCACAAAAATGGTATCATAACCCGCTGCTTCACAAAGGATGATCGTTTCCCTTGTCTTTCTCGCCACACCGCCCAAAGTGCCAGCCGAAGCCGAGGGACGAATGTAAGCATTGGGATGCACCGAGAGCGTCTCCATACGTGTTTTGTCGCCCAAAATACTGCCTTTCGAGCGTTGGCTCGACGGGTCGATGGCCAAAACCGCAAGCTTTTGTCCTTTGTTACACAAATGCACGCCCAAAGCCTCAATGAAAGTGCTTTTTCCAGCTCCTGGAACACCCGTGATGCCCAAACGCAAAGCCTTGCCCGCATGAGGCAGACAAGCCGCTATGATTTGCTGTGCCAAGTCTTGATGCTTGGGCAGGGCGCTCTCCACCAAAGTGATGGCTTTGCTCAATGCCACACGGTCACCCTTGAGAATACCGTCGACATAATATTCTAGCGGCATCAGCTGCTGGTGGGTGCGTTTCATGCGCTCCAAAGCGTTCGGGTTGACTTGGATGGGACCATCCACTCCCGCGGTGACTTTGAGGTTGGATTCCCATTCATGTTCTTGGTTTTCAAAGTGTTCGTGTTCCATAAAGGGCTGCGGTTTGATTTGGCAAAAATAGTAAAAATGAAAAAAAATCTCGCCATATCGGAAAAAAATCGTAACTTTGCAGTTTAAAGCAAGATTATAGCCCATGACTAGCAAGACACGAGTACTATTCGTTCATCAGGAAATCGCTCCTTATTTGCCGGAGACACCGATGAGCCTGGTTGGACGATACCTGCCCCAAGCTACACAAGAAAGCGGAAAAGAAATCAGAATATTCATGCCTCGTTATGGGGTCATCAATGAAAGACGTAACCAGCTTCATGAGGTGATTCGCCTTTCAGGTATGAACCTCATCATCAACGACACGGACCACCCACTTATCATCAAGGTGGCCTCGATTCAGAAGGCGAGGATGCAGATTTATTTCATCGACAACGATGACTTTTTCACGAAGAAGAAATACCTGATGTATGACGAAAAGGGCGCGTTTTGCGAGGACAACGACAGCCGCTGCATTTTCTTTACCAGAGGCGTCATTGAGACGGTGAAAAAACTCAACTGGTCGCCTGATGTCATCCACTGCCATGGCTGGATTTCGGCTCTGATGCCCGTCTATATCAAACGTGCCATGAATGTGAGGGACAATCCTTTGTTCAACGAGTCGAAAATCATCTATTCCATTTACGATGACGGCTTCGTGGATACCTTCAAAACTGGTTTCGACAAGAAAATGAAGTTGCCGGGCATGAACTCCAAAGACCTTAAGTATTTCAAGGAAGCCAACTATGTCAACCTGACCAAGGCCGCCATCGACTATTCCGACGGCATCGTGGTTAGCACCGACCATCTCCATCCCGAGATTGAGGCACATCTGCAGACGGTCAAGAAGCCCGTGCTTACCTATCAAGAACAGGTACATTATGCTCAGGCTTGCAACGATTTCTACGATACCATTCTTGAAAAACAATAAGGACAACATTTTTGAGTTATCTCACAACGAATAACCTCAACATTCACGACCTAAATGAAAACGTATCATTCAACCGCGCGAAACTACTTGGCATTAGTGATTGGCGCATTGATATTAACCTTCTCTTCTTGCAGGAAATCGCCCGAAACCATTGGTAACAACTTGATTTCGGAAAACAATTATATCGGGGTTTTCCACACGGACACCGTTGAAATCGTCTGCCATTCTTATACGGATTCGGTGACCACGAAAAACGCATCCTACGCCCTTCTCGGCGCCATGAAAGACCCCGTTTTCGGTACGACAGAGGCGGGTTTCTACACCCAATTCCGTCCTTCGGTGGCGGGTCAGTCGTTTGGAAGCAGTCCTGTGTTGGATTCCTTGATTCTTCAGCTTTACATCGCTGACTATTATGGTGACACTATGGTGATGCAAACCGCCCATGCTTACCTCCTCACCGACACCTTGTCTTACGACGGGACGTATTATGGCCATTCCGTGTTGGCTACAGAGGTGATTGACCAGGCCAACAACTATCAATTCATGCCTCGTCCCCATACGAAAACAATTGTCATCGGCACCGATACCGTGGGTCAGCCCGTTCTTCGCATCCCGCTGAGCCAGGAGTTGGGCAATTACCTTATAAATCTTGATTCCTCTTACTATTCACGCCCCGACCTTTTCAAGCAACAATTCAAGGGACTTTATGTCAATTGCAGCCCTGTGAGCCAAAACGGGTCGATAGTTTCCGTCAATCTGACCAACAACTCCTACACCATGTTGCAGCTTTATTATCACGATGCTGCCATGCCTGAGAAGCCGATGCGATACAACTATTATGTGACCTCGTCGGATACCTATTTCAACCATTTCGACCATGACTACCAACAAGGCAGTCCTGAGTTTGTCCAGCAAGTGTTGGAAGGTGAAGAAGGATTGGGACAGGAAAGGGTTTATCTGCAGACTATGGGTGGTGTGAGGACCTTCATTCAGTTCCCCAATATCGCCCATTGGGCCGATTCGTTGGAGAATTGCTATGTTGTCATCAACGAAGCCAAACTTATTTTGCCTGCAACGCTGCAACTGTTGGATTCGGTGTATAAGGCACCTTCCGTGTTGTCTTTGATTGGATTCAATGCAGACAGCACCACTTATCTCTTACCTGATTATTACGAAGGTACAAGCTATTTTGGTGGCTCTTACAACACAAGCCAGAATACTGTCACATTCCGTGTTTCGGAGTATGTGCAAGACATCATTTTGAAACATAAGGATAATGCAGGGCTCAGCCTTGGCATTAATGGAGCCTCCTATAACGCCCAACGATTGGTTCTCAACGGTCCAGAGGCTATCGAGGGAGAGAAGATGAGGCTGGAGGTGACTTATTCGATTGTGAATGAGTAGGTAGGAATGATGAATGATGAATGATGAATGTGGAATGCTGAATGTAGAATGCTGAATGCTGAATGTTGAATGTAGAATGATGAATTTTGAATTTTAAATTTTGAATTTTAAATCTTAGAAATATGAAAAAACTGATTATCGCCGCCTTGGTTTTGGTTGGATTGACCTGCCAGGCACAGAAAGCCAATGAGAAGGAAACCGTCGTTGTCATCAAAACCACTATGGGAACCATGAAAGCCAAATTGTATAACGACACCCCGCTGCATCGCGACAACTTTATCAAGCTTGTGAACGATGGCTGGTACAACGGCTCGCCGTTCCACCGTGTCATCAAGGACTTTATGATTCAAGGTGGACAAAATGCCGATGGTCGCCTCGACCCTGGTTACACCGTTCCTGCCGAGTTTAAGGACAACCACTTCCACAAGAAAGGTGCCCTCGCTGCCGCCCGTCAAGGCGATCAGGTGAATCCCAAGAAGGCCTCCAGCGGCTCGCAGTTCTACATTGTGCAAGGCAAGGTATACGACGAAAAGTGGCTTGATATGTTCGAGAACCGCTCGGGCAAGGTGCTTTCTGCCCGTCAACGTCAGGTTTATCAAACCCTTGGTGGCACGCCCCATCTCGATGGTGACTACACCGTTTTCGGCGAAGTGATTGAAGGTCTTGATATCGTCGACAAGATTGCCGCCGTGAAGACTGGCTACATGGATGTCCCCGTCGACGCTGTCACTATCATTTCCGTTACGATTGAAAAAGGCTGCGAAAAAAACTGCCAAAAAAGCGGTGAGAAAAGTTGCTGCCATTAATCATTAATCCCATGAAAGAAAGAATCGAAGAGATATTATCCCAGGTGCGTGACTTCCAGGCCGACAGCAAAGAGGCCTTGGAAAATTTCCGCATCACCTATTTGAGCAAAAAAGGCGTTATCCCCGCTCTGTTCGCCGACTTCAAAACCGTAGCCCCGGAGCTCCGCAAGGAGATGGGCATGAAGCTCAACGAGCTGAAGAATGTTGTGCAAGACAAGGTGGAGGAACAGCTTGCCAAATTCGAGAATCAGCATTCGAGCGATGCCGGTTTCGATATGAGCATGCCCGCTGCCGACATGAAGGGAGCCCGTCACCCGCTGTCCATCGTGCGCCGCGATATCAACGAGATTTTCTCGCACCTCGGCTTCACCATCGCTGAAGGTCCTGAGATTGAGGACGACTATCATGTGTTCTCGGCCTTGAACTTCCCGCTCGATCATCCCGCCCGCGACATGCAGGACACCTTCTTCATCAGCAAGGAGCCTAATGTCAATAAGGCCTCGGACATTTTGTTGCGCACCCACACTTCGAGTGTGCAGGTCCGCGTGATGGAGACCCATCAGCCGCCCATCCGTATCATCGCCCCAGGCCGTGTGTTCCGCAACGAGGCCATCTCGGCCCGCGCCCACTGCATCTTCCACCAGATTGAGGGTCTTTACATCGACGAGGGCGTTTCCTTCGCTGACCTGAAACAGACACTTTATCATTTCGTGCAGGAGTTCTTCGGCGAGGGTACCAAGGTGCGTTTCCGTCCTTCATATTTCCCCTTCACCGAGACTTCGGCAGAGATGGACATCTCGTGCAACATCTGTGGAGGCAAGGGCTGCAACATCTGCAAGCACACGGGTTGGGTTGAAATCCTCGGCTGCGGTATGTGCGACCCAAACATTCTCATCGCCAGCGGCATCGACCCCGAGAAATACACAGGCTTCGCCTTCGGCATGGGTGTGGAACGCATCGCCATGCTGAAATACGGCATCAACGACCTGCGATTGTTCTTCGAGAACGACTTGAAGTTCTTAGAGCAGTTTGAGTTAGCTTGATCAACAACGAAAAAACCTGCGAATTTCGCAGGTTTTTTCGTTTATTCTCCCCTCACCGTTCGATTCAGCCACTGGCAGAAATCCTTCGTCTTCTCGAATTCCGATACCACCCAGTCGACGAGATTTGGGTCGGAGAGGTGTGCATCGGGGAGGTCTTGCATTAGGAGCCAGTCGCGTTGCTTGAAGAGCTCGGCATGTGGATGGTCTTTGGGATAGCCGTTGGGCACGCGCTTCATGGCATTGCTGGTATCCAAGCCGAAGCCTTTGGCTTTGGCGATGCTATTCACCAAAGGCTCAGCATTGAAGAGGATTTCATTGCGGATGGTCTTCAGCATAGCTGTGTCGGGCATATACATCCCCGTGCAGAGCATGTTGTGACCGAGGTATTCCGACTCCTTAGCCTCCAAATGGAAGTAGTAGCCGCTCAGCATCGACTTCTTGCCTTCGGGACAGACGAACACACCAAAATGGGTCTTGTAGGGCCGCTTGTCGGGCGAAAAACGCGTGTCACGGTAGAAGCGGTAGGTACAGTCTTTCAGCGTCAGGCCCTTGCAGTTGTCGTCAAACTTCTGCACGCCAGCGATGATTTGCTCGGCAATAGCGTTGAAGTGGGCTTGCGCCTGCTGGTACTGTTTCTTATGCTCCTGAAACCAAGGGCGGTTGTTGTTGTGGAGCACAGCGTCCAAGAACTCGAGAATGTCTTCCATGGAGGTGAGAATTTTTGGCAAAGGTGTCCGACTATTTATCCATGTCGATATACCATTTACCATCGACCTTTTTGGTCATGATTTCATCTTCTTTTACGTCACCGTTGCCGTAAGTGATTTCGCCTTTCACCACAGCGGTGTCGCCTTCTTCTTCTACAGAATTGATCTTGAATGATTTGATGCCACCCTTTTCTTCAAGGGATTGTCCGCCTTTTTCAATCAAGGCAAGCAATTGGGCTCTGTCGGCCTTGATTTCATCTTTGGTGCCTTCAAGGTAGAAGCAATCGGCGGCTTTTTCGTAATTCTTGCTTTTCATCGCTTGAAGATACGTGGTGACAACGTCTTTTGGTGAGCCAGACTTTGAGCAACTAATTGCAACTACGGCTAACATGATTACTGCGAATCCTAAAAGTACTTTTTTCATGATGGTAAGATTTTAATTAGTAATTGAGTTTAAGTTTATTGATTTGATGTCAAAAACGTTTTTCTTGATAATCAAAGGACTGTTCCAGATGTCTTCCGGAAATATCACATGTGTTTTTGTGTTGATGATAGGAATTCTGTGCCAGCGATCCTCGCAAAGGTCGATATTTTGTGCGAGATAGACGAGGTGTACAAGTTCCGTGCAATAGAGTTCAGTGGTGTCGTTGATGTCATAGTTGTTATCGAAAAGGACCTTGCGATTTACGATATTTAGCGCCCTTTCGGCAATGATATCGGCTATTGAGTCGGAGCAACTTACACGTGCCGAACCTCCAAGTTTTGCCCGGGAATGGAAGTAAAACTCAGAGAGGGGCTCACATTTCAGGTATTCAGGCTCACCTTTTTCATTCTCGCCCGGTACTGCATGAATCACATTCCATTGTCTTCCATTGTGATAGGCTATCCCGATATGGGAAAACTTGCCATCACTCAAGCTGGTTACCACACGACTCTCGTACCCGATGCCGTTGCGGAACAACAAATCGCCATTACGGAGGTCTGTGGTGTCGTACATGACTTGAACATAAGACTTGGAACGATTTGAACACGACATCGCTACGGTGAGCAATGCCAAAAACAATAAGAGACATATTGCTTTACTGTTATTCAAATCCCAAATGATTTTCAATGTTTTGTTTGCGAACCCGTAACGTGATAATTCGAGTCAAGGTTGACGGTGCAAATATACAAATATTAATATGAAAATCAATTTTTTATGTAAAAACATCATTTAGTTTGTTGACAGGATGGCCTTTTTAGCCATCAAAGTCATAGACAATCCTCGGGCCACCATAAATAGCAGAAAAGCAATCCAAAGACCATGGTTACCAAAGCGCGGCATTAATAACAAGGTGGCGGGGAGAAACACACCGATAGCTGAAATGAGCATGGTATTGCGGATGGCACGGGCCGCTGTGGCACCTATGTAAACACCGTCCCAAAGGAAGGCGGCAAAGGTGATGAGCGGGATGGCAGCCAGGTAGATGTGATAAGGTTTGGCCATGGGGATGATGTCAGGCTGGTTGGAGATGAGGCCGATGAACCAATCGGGAAAGAGGGCATAGAGTATCGTGAAAGGCAAGGCGATAAGAACCCCCCAGAGGAACAGTAACTTGACGGTTTGTCGCAATTGTTTTGCATCATGGGCACCCGTGAAACGCCCCACCAAAGCCTCGCCTGCATAAGCAAACCCATCGGTGAAGTAAGAGAAGATGTAAAAGAACTGCATCAGGATCATGTTGACCGCCAGCATGTCGTCACCGAGCTTGGCCGACTGATTGTTGAAGAAAGCGATGCTCAACACCAAAAGGATGCTGCGAATCATGAAGTCAGCATTCACTTGGAAGAAACGCTTCAGCTTGTCGCTTTGCAACAAGATTACGCGTCTAATCGGGATGAGATGGTAGCGGAACTTGACAAAAAGGAACACAATAGCCGTTATCAATCCGCAATATTGTGCGATGACCGTGCCCAAGGCTACGCCAGTGACACCCATACCCATGCCGTTGACGAAGATGACGCTCAGAATGATGTTGACCACATTGGTCAAGATGGCAATCACCATGGGGATGGTGGTGTTTTGCATTCCAATGAACCAGCCGTTGAAGGCATAGAGGCAGAGCACCGCCGGTGCTGCCCAGATGCGCACGCGGAAATAAGTGGCAGTATGGGCCAGAACCTCATTGCTGCCGTGCAGTAACTTCATGCTGAGCCATTCCACTGGACCTTGCAACGACAAGACCAAAACCGTGGCAATCAGAGCAATGCAGAGCGAACGATAGAGTGAGTAAGCAATCTCAGCGCGGTCGTTGGCGCCATAAGCCTGTGCTGTGAAGCCCGTGGTACCCGCCCGCATGAAGCTGAAGATGGAATACATCACGCTGAAAATGGTGCCACCCAAGCCAATGGCCCCGATATAGGCAATGCTGTCCTGATGGCCCATGAGCACCATGTCGACCAGTCCCAGCAACGGCACGGTGATGTTGCTGATGATGTTCGGGATAGCTAGTCTTAGTATTGAGCGGTTGAGGGAGTCTTTGGGCATGGCATCCTATTTTCGGCTTGCAAAAGTACGACATTCTGCATATTTTTGCAGCATTAAATCCAATTGTTATGATATTCTATTTTTCCGGCTGTGGCAACAGCAAACATATTGCAGAGACCATTGCAGCAGGTCTCAACGATACATTAATCTTTATTCCCGAAGCGGCACGTGAAGGCCATTACGAATACGATTTGGCCGAGGGCGAAAGACTTGGCTTCGTGTTTCCTATTTATTCATGGGCACCGCCGAAATTGGTGCTCGACTTCGTGAAGAAAATGACAGTTAAGGTCCCTGAGCCTGTCGAAGGGCCGACCTCTAAACCATATCTTTATTTCGCCTGCACCTGCGGCGACAATTGCGGCCACACAGAGAAAGTCTTTCGTAAAGCCGTAGAAGAAAAAGGCTGGTCACTGTCGGCTTGTTTCAGTGTGCAAATGCCTGAAACTTATATCGGCATGGCTGGTTTCAAACTCGATACCGAGGAGAAAGCCAAGCAAAAGATTGCTGAAGCGGATGCCACTTTGACGCGCAACATCCCGCGACTGATGAATAAGGAATGTTTTTCTGAGATTGTCAAAGGCAGCCTGTCTTGGATGAAGACCTATCTGGTGAATCCAGGCTTCAATCAATATGCCACTGACGACAAGAAATACCTGACGACCGACAAGTGTATCAGCTGTGGTAAATGCGTAAAGGTTTGTCCTTTGCAGAACATCACTTTGGAAGACGGTCGCCCGAAATGGCACGGCAACTGCACCATGTGCATGGCGTGCTATCATCATTGTCCCGTCAACGCCATCCAATACGGTAAAGGCACGGAGGGGAAGGGACAGTATTATTTTGGAAAAAAAGGATAATTTAAGAGAAGGTTTTCTTTTTTATCTTTGCACCTTAAATTATTCATTATCAAAATAAAAATACTATGAGAAACAAACACTACTACACAAAAGCACTATTTGTCACTGTGATGACTATTTTCTTTGGCACTGTTACTGCCACCGCACAATGCACCATCCCCATTCCACCAGGACAATCCTATGTTGAAGACTTTCAATCAGGTGAGATGGAATGTTGGACCGTGGAGACTACAAGCTCTGCCACTTGGGCGGTGATGCAAGGTACGGGTTCCAACGTGGTGGCCTTCCAAAATGCCAGCGCGGGTCAAGAGGCCCGACTGGTGTCGCCTACCTTTGATCTGACAGGCAGCAACAGCGCCACCTTCAGCTTCGCCTATGCGATGATGGGATTATACGATGCTGACGAGCTTGTGGTAAGCTATCGAACCTCTCCCACCGACAGCTGGCATCAACTCGGCAGTTATAGCTTCAGCGATTGGACAAATACCTACAATGAGTTGTTTACTTTGGATGAGTTGTCATCCACTTTCCAGATCTCGTTTTTGGGCCACAGCAACGGCGGATACTACATCTTTATCGATGATATTGAGATTGCCTCTGCAGGCGGTTGTGCCCGTCCAGTGAATTTGCAAGCCACTGAGATTACGGCATTCACGGCATTGCTCGCTTGGACATCAGTCGGCAACGAGGAAAGCTGGACGATTGACCAGAACGGACATCAGGCTACCGTGACTTCGCAACCTTATCTGATGGAGAATCTGGAACCCAACACCGAATACACCGTTCGCGTCAAGGCCAACTGCGGCGAAGGGTTGGAGTCGGAATGGTCATATCCGCTGACGTTCACCACCTTGTGCGATGTGATTACCGTCACCGACGATGAGCCTTATTTCGATGACTTTGAGGCTTCGGAGGATTTCGTGTGCTGGCAGAGCGAGATTCTGTCGGGAGAAGACGGTTGGGTGATTGACCCTGGTTATCTTTTCCCCAATAACACGGCGTTCTTCATTTGGTTGGGTGAGGAGGCCATGCTTGTTTCCGCCCCGTTAGACATCACAGCCGTCACCGACCCCGTCCTCACTTTCAATCACAGGCAGCGGTCGTTGGGTCAATTTGTGGATGAACTGTCGGTTTGGTATGCCACTTCGATAAACGATTATTGGCATCTCCTCGGAGACTACACTTATGCTTGCGAGGATTGGGAGACCATCACCCTTGCCTTGCCCGAGGCATCAGATGCCTATCTTATCGCTTTCAAGGGCAAATCAAACGAAGCCGACGGTGTGTATGTTGACGATTTAAGGGTGGGCAACAACCCAGATGTCGGTGTCGCTGAGCTTTCAACCCTTGCCACAGTCATCCCCAATCCTACTACAGGAAGTGTCACGATTGAGGCCAATGCCACCGATGGAGATGTGACCGTCTTTGATCTGTTCGGAAGACACGTGATGTCTGCTACGTTGCATGATGGCCGTGCCGAACTCGACCTAAGCGCTTTCGCCAAAGGTGTTTATGTGGCTCGCATCTCAAGTGAGACAGGTATTAGTACCATTAAGTTGGTGAAAGAGTAAAACGAGCATTATTGCCGCCTATGCCCACAAGTGGCATTGGCAAGCAACTTTTTTCTGTTTTTGATGTAAGATTTCAGTCCTTTACACGATATTATGGTGTAAAGCGATGAAAAATGACCGACAAGGAGTTCAAAAACGCTATCCTCCAATTCCAGCCCTACATGCAGAAAGTGGCTGAAAAGTTGTTGGGCGATGCCGACAATGCTGAGGATGCCGTCCAAGAGGCTGTCATCGGGCTGTGGAAGCAGCGTGAGAGCTTGAAAACCTCTGTCGATATGAAATCGCTGTGCGGCACGGTCGTGAAGCGCCGCTGCATCGACATGCTTCGCAAGCAGCGCCTTGAAGTGCCTATCGACGAAAACTTAAGGCTGATTGAACCCTCGCCGGATGAGTATTCCGATGAGCGATATCTTATGGCTCGAGCTATGGTGGACCGCCTGCCCGCCCGTCAGCGCGACGTCATCCTGATGAAATACGAGGAAGGAATGGACAACAAAGCCATCGAGAAGGCCACCGGCATGAGCAGCACCCATGTCTATGCAACGTTGTCGCGCGCCTACAAAGCCTTGAGAGAAGCATTAACACAAAACAAGGAGGAATGACCATGAAACCTGAAAACGAAATGAACGAGGAAGTCAAACAACTGCTCGACAGCTTGGAAGAACATGGAAAGAACGTTCGGCGGCAAAAAGAACTCAGCGACCTGATGGACCGTCTCGCTGAAGAAGAAAAGACGGCAGAATTGCCTCGCAAGCATAGAAAATTCACCCCGATTTGGTGGGCAATGGGTGCAGCAGCGGCATGTCTCCTGCTTTGGCTGCTGGTCAGACCGAGCGAGAAGCAGACTCCTGAAATGAACGAGGAAATCCTCGTTGAAGCAATGGAAACCGTCGATTCAACTGAAGTCAAGGTGAAAGATATTGTCATTGAAGAGCCTATCATCAGCGAAGAACTTCTGGCAGAGGAAACTCCCATTGCTCCAAAAACACCTCGAACGGAACCCCAGAAACCAAGGATGGAAATCATTAACGAGGTGGTTGAACAGCCAATCCTCGCCGAGCTCACACCGACGGAACCCATTGATACATCGAATATTGGATCCAATACCATACCCACTGTAAGCGAGACACCTTCTACCGTTCAAAAGCCCCAGCGGAGAGTCATCCGGAGCCTCAACCTGGTGTGCTATGAATGCCAGAAAGCCCCCGAACCTGAATCCAAGATAGTCTTGGAAAACAAAACCCTTTTCGGCCAGCCGCAAGACCCGAACATGAAAAACGGATCGCTGGCCTTTGAAATCAAACTCTATTAAATCTTAGAACAATGAAACGCATCACATTTTTATTAGCCATTTTGTTTGCAACGCAAATGGCCTTTGCGCAACAAGAAGTTGTCATCGAGCAAAACATCAATCAACGCATCAACAAGTTGGAAATCAACCCTGGATGGGATGTCCATCTTATTCACTATGAAGCTGATAGTGGTTATCGTGTCGCCATCATCACAGATGATGATTTAGCAGCACGTGCCTATAACGTGCAGCTCTGCAACGTCAAAGACCAAACCTTGACCATCCTTGAAAACACCCAGTTGCCCCAAGGCACCGTGGTGGAAATTGAAGGGCCTATGAACTTATGGCAAATCGGTCTGTTGGACAGGGCAACGGCTAAAGCGGATTATGTAATAGCCTCCGCGGCATCCGCACCGAAGGATTTGACCAATCTCTTCCTTGCTCGAAATTCAAGCTTTCACGTTCAACATTATCACATCCCTAATCCCGACAACTCACCCTGTATGGATGTTTGGGGCCATGCCAAATTGACCATTGACACCATTTCGGGTGAAGGTGACGCGGTGTTGAAAGTCTATGGTGCAGATTTTCAATACGGTACAAACACTCTGCATGGAAAAATCACGTTGAATGAATATGAGACAATTGATAATTGGCCTTATCAACATAAGGACGAAAGGGTAATCAAGGCCAAAGAAATCGACGGCGAATGGGTCACTACCGATCGTCGAAAGATATGGGACCCAACCCTTCGTATTGACGCAGGATTCGGCATCATTCTGGGCGATACTCCAAAAGACCCTAACAGCCCATTCTTGCAGAGCAGCACTTTGGCGATAAAAGTTGGCATAAGCACTTATTTCCGCCTTGGCAATCGTTGGGGGTTAAGCACAGGTATCCAAAGCAGCACAAACCATAAGCATTTGTGTCATCAGGTGAAGTACGAAGACAACGAACTGGTGGTAATTGATGGCCAAGTGGATTTTCAGCGCAACAGGCTTACAAGCACTTATTTAGGCATTCCTGTTTCGCTTAATTATTATCTAGGGAAACGAAAAACCGAAAGTCTGTCATTGGATTTCTACTTTGCCCGCCTTCATGGAGAGCGACTCACTACCAGCGCAGATCCAACAAAGGTTTTTGGGATTGGATGGACGGCAGAAAGCGTCGATAACATCTTCAATCCCTGGAAGTTGGAAGCAGGGCTTAGCTTCAACACCCAGCATCTGGGTATCATCCACGGAGTGCGCGTCTTTACCAACCTCCTGCCCGAGTACAAACCTGGAGTTACTACAGATAAAATCAGGAGCTTTGGCGTTGAACTAAAGCTTTGAGGAAGTTTAAGAGTACAAGAACCTCCTAATGCTCCGTTTGGGTGTCTTCTCGAACTCCTTGTCCACAAGGACGATAGAAGACACCTTTGAATATGCGGGCAGCATGGCGTTCAGTGTGGCTAAGTTTTCGTTCATCAGCTCGTCCATGCTCTTGTCATGCAGGTCGTATTTCTCATCGGGATAGACCAAAGCGACAATCTTGCCTTGACGGCCCACCACGAGCGACTCAACCACTCCAGGCAGGTTGTTCACCTTGTCTTCAATCTCTTCGGGATAAATATTCTGTCCGTTGGAGCTGAGAATCATGGCTTTGGAGCGTCCTTTGATAAAGAGCAGCCCCTTCTTGTTCAAAGTGCCGAGGTCGCCGGTATGCAGCCACCCTTCTTCGTCGATGGCGTTGCGGGTGGCTTCCTCGTTCTTGTAGTAGCCCATCATCACGTGTTCGCCGCGGAACAGAATCTCGCCGACTACATTCTCTGGGTCGGGCGAGTCGATTTTCAGTTCGTTGCGCGTGACGCATGAACCGCAGCAGCCAAGCATTTCGTTGTACCAGTGCTCGTAGCAGATGAGCG
Organism: Candidatus Limiplasma sp.; assembly: GCA_036759285.1. Taxonomy (GTDB): domain Bacteria; phylum Bacteroidota; class Bacteroidia; order Bacteroidales; family F082; genus Limimorpha. The sequence goes on from DAIOUZ010000009.1 coordinate 16,638, forward strand.
GTCCGGCCTCGGTCATGCCATAGCCCACGACGAAGGGGAACTTGATGCGGCGGAACACCTTCTCCACCTCGGCATTGATGGCCGCGCCACCCGTGATGAGCCAAATGAGGTTGCCACCGAAGGCCTCCATCAGCTGCTTGTAGATGGTCTTTTCCACAATCTTGCAGAGCAACGGCGTATGCCACAAGAACTTCACCATGGGTTTGTTGAGGGCGGGGAAGATTTTTGCTTTGAAGATTTTCTCCAGCACCAGCGGCACGGTGAGAATCATATAGGGTTTTGTCTCTTTGTAGGCTTTCAACAAAACTGTCGGCGAAGGGGTCTTGCTCAAGAAATAGACATGGCAGCCGCCGGCAATTTGGTAGAGGAACTCGATGGTCATGCCAAACATGTGCGAGAGCGGCAACATGCACACCTCAGTCCAGCCAGCGTGGTTAGGAATGGTCTCTTGGCTGTATTGGACATTGGCGGAGATGGCGCGATACGACAGCATGACACCTTTCGGGGCGCTAGTCGTGCCCGAGGTGTAGTTGATGATCATCAGCTCGTCGAGGTTGTCGGTGGGCAGGTTGACATCGGCCTTGGTAAAGCCGTTGGGGTATCTCTCGTTGAAAAGCTTTTCAGCATCTTCTTTCACCGTATTCAGTTGCTCGTCTTTGGTATAGAGGACACGGAACTTCTCCGTTCCAATGGCGATTTGGATATTGGGCATCTTGTCGGGGTGGAGACGTTTCCAGACCGCAGGACCGACGAAGATGGCTTTGGCATCGGAGTGGGTGACGAGGTTCTCGATGTCGCTTTCGACGAAGGCATCCATAATCGACACCACCACGCCACGATTGGCGGCGATGGCCAGGAAAGCGATGGCCCAGTTGGCGCAGTTCTTCGAGCAGATGGCGATTTTGTCGCCCGCCTTCAGTCCCGCAACCTCAAGCATGGCTTGCACTTGCATCATCTTGGCACCCATCTCTCCGTAGGTATAACTCGTGACGTCGTCGTAATCCGTCAGAGCAGGTTCGTCCCAGTTCTTGGGAAGGTTCTTGTTGAAATATTCAAAAAAGTGTTTTGTGGGTTCTACTTGCTTTGGGGTTTTCATAGTAGTATGATGATTGAAAATTTGAAGCGGCAAAGATAAGAAATGTTTTGTTTGAGTGAGAAAAATTCTACTTTTGTGGTAAAAATCTTGCATAAAAGAAACGGCAAATAGTGATATTATAAGTGTTGAAATATTACCTTTTGTTTTATCTAGGTTGTTGGTGTAGAAGTGCATATATTACAGTCGTTGTTCAATGGAAGCAAGTCTTTGGCATTTGCTGTTTTTGCATTTTTGAGTATTTTTGCATTTTTGAATGCATTATATGAATATGAACGATAAAATGATAGAAGCAGCTTTGCTGAAAGGTGAGCGAGTGACGTTGGAGTGCAAAAAAGCCCAATCGAATGTGCCAGTTGATTTATGGAAAACGTATTCGGCGTTTGCCAACACTTACGGTGGACTGATTTTGTTGGGTGTGCATGAGGATCTTAAGGAGAAGGATGTGGCAAAGCGATTTTCAATAACAGGTGTGAATGATGCAGAAAAGATACGCAAAGATTTTTGGAATATAGTGAACAACCCCGAGAAGGTGAATGTGAATCTGCTGAAAGATGAAGATGTTGTTATTGTTGACATAGACGGTAAGCAAGTGGTGGTTATTCATGTTCCGCGTGCTGACTATAATACACGTCCCGTTTATATCAACAACAATCCGATAAGTGGGACGTTCATCCGAAACCATGAAGGTGACTATCATTGTCCGAAAGAGATGGTTACAATGATGTTGCGTGATGCCAACTTTGAGGGCAACGACCGACTATTCCTCAAGCATTACACGATGGATGACATCGATATTCCAACGTTGGAACGATACCGTAATCATTTTCATAGTAGACTCCCAGATCATCCTTTCAATAATCTTGACGACACAGAGTTCTTACGTCAGATGGGCGGGTTTACATTGGATCGGGATACAGGGATGGAATGTCTTAATATGGCAGGACTGTTGATGTTCGGCAAGGGTCTGCCCATTCGAGACCGTTTCGACAATCTGCGGCTTGACTATATCGATAAGTCGCACCTGATAGGCGACCAACGTTACAGTGATCGGCTGACTTACGATGGCATATGGGAGAACAACTTGTTCAATTTCGTAACGATGGTTTTGCCGAAGTTAACCCGTGAGCTACCTCGTCCCTTCAAGATGGAAGGATTGGTGCGCGATGATGACACACCGCAGCACAAAGCGATAAGAGAAGCTATGACAAATTGCATCATTCATGCTGACCTGATGCTAAATAGCGTGTTGAAGGTGGAAAAGTATGATAACAAGTTCGTATTTACGAATCCTGGCCTTTTGAAACTACCTGTTGAGAAAATATATGCTGGTGAAGAAACAAGGGCGAGAAATCAGCGTATCCAAAACATGTTTCGTATGATTGGTTTTGGTGAGAACTTCGGTTCTGGCTTTCCGCTCATCCTTAGTGCTTGGAACGAAAAACATTGGCTAAGACCAGAGCTCATCGAACAGCGTGAATTACTACAGGTAAAACTTGTTTTGTCTATCGAAACGAAAGAAGATAATTCTTTAGTGCCGAATAATGGCACAAAAGAAATGTCAGATGTCCTAAAAGATGTCCTAAAAGATGTCCTAAAAGAATTGTCTGAACGTCAGATTGTTATTTTAGAAATGATAGTTCGTGACCCATCTTTGTCCGCGAAGGCAATGTCAGAAAAGATATCGGAAACGGATTCAATAACTGATAGAACCATTCGAAGGGATTTAGCTGACCTCCAAGATAAGGGTATTCTGAAGCGTGAAGGTGGTCGCAAAGAAGGCCGTTGGGTAATCAATAATACGCAACTAGGATTAGGTAACGAAACCAATAACCTATAAAACATTTGAACAAAGGCTTTTCATGCTTTATCTGCCTTTTGGGGTTCCAACACTTTTCTTTTGATTTAATAATACCGGTTTCACTTTTCGCAAAGGTTCCCATTCTGTGGCAGCTATCACATCGGCAACCTGCTGTGCAGAGATTTTTTCACATTCGTATGGCAGGGAGATTTCGTTTCCGATTTCGTCGTTATGAGTATACTTGTTGGGTAGAGACGAGATACTGACATAGTCTGTTTCATTGACCATTTTGAGTAAACGGGGTATGGCGCTACATTTTACCCCTACCCCCGCATGGCATAAGGCTTCGAGCATATTGATCACGTCTTGGGAATAACCATAAACGCTGAAGTATAGGGAGAAATACCACTGCCCATCGGAAACAGGAATCTCCTCGTCATCCCAACTTTCTCCCTTCTTATGAGGAGAGAGATGCACCCTGGCATAAGCTACATCTAAACAATGATAAGGACTGTTGGCACCTTCCCATTTCAAGAAGTCTTGCTCGCTATCTAGATTCAACCCCTCAATCTCTCGGCCTTTGCTGTTGTGCCGAGTGAAGATCTCATCGTCTGTAACCCCTTCATATGCGGACTTCCTTGTAGGATTAATCTTACTTTTGGTACAATACGCTTCGTATGCAATGCGCCAAATGTGCATATACTTTCTGAGTGTCATCTCATTGCATGTCCACAAAGGCATTGTTTGTTGTAGCTCTAAAACCTTTATTACATGCTCGGGGTGTTCGAAAGTCTTGTAACAGGGACATATTTTGTTTAGGTCCGCTCGTTTGATTTTTCCATCACGCTTTGTATAAGGAAGTTGCTCCGCAATATATGCATTGTAAGCATCAGGATTCTCACAGATGTTATCGACCAAAACAGAGATGTAGGATTCGAGTTTCTTTAGCGCCTTCGACACATTTCCGCTATAAAGGTCGGGCTTGCGTTCAGCATCTATATACTGAGCACTTCTGAGGTCAATAAATCTCCAACTGCAGTTGCTGAGTATCATGTAGTGAAAATCCTCATAATGTGCAGTACATACTTGATACCAATAGTTTCCCTTGGCATCGGCATCTTCTTCTCGATACCTTTTGGCAGGGGCTTTGATTTCTATCCAGAGGATACGCCGCTCATCATCACCCATTACTTCCAACCGTTGCATGGTTTTCTCTAACCGGAGCATGACTTCAAGTGAGGCATCGTCTACCACAACGCCGTTAATATGATTTCTGTGGTCAAGGCACATGAGCTCCCAGAGGTCGTTGTATTTCAAAATTGGTAATTTCTTCATCGTCTTATTCTTTTGTTGTTCGACTTGGTTTTATTTGTGTACTATTATTGTTTTAAATCTGTTGAGTTTTTATCCTTATAGTATGAGAAATGTGGAAAATGTTACAAGAATGGATACTCTTTTTTCACTACTTTTGTCCCCGAAAAGCAAAAGAAAATGAAACACAACATCTTTTTGGCAATCCTCTTGCTCCTGCCCCTTTTCTTAAGCGCCCAAAGCGCCAACGACTACACGCAATACGTGAATCCCTTCATCGGCACACAAACCGACGAAACAGGTGCCCTCAGTGGCAGCACCTTCCCTGGTGCCACGATGCCGCAGGGCATGGTGCAACTCAGTCCCGAGACGGAACAAATGGTCACCTGGGACCCCTGCTCGGGCTACGACTACAACAAAGACATTATCTACGGCTTCACCCATACCCACCTCAGCGGCACGGGCTGCACCGACCTCATCGACGTGAGCTTGATGCCTCTTTGCTCTGCCGTGACACCCGAACAACTCAAGGCTGCCGACTTCGGTCAGCACTACAGCCATGACAAAGAGTCTGCTCGTCCTGGATATTATCAGGTATTGTTACAGGAAAGCGGCGTGAATGTGGAGCTCTCGGCCACCACGCGCACGGGCATCCATCGTTACACTTTCCCCAAGGGACAGCCTCAGACCGTCGTCCTTGATCTCGACAGAATGACTTATCGCGGCGATGCGTATTACTCGGGTCGGCGATATTATGATATCATTCAAGCGCAAATCCGCCTCGTTGACGACCACACCATTGAAGGCTATCGCGTTGTCTGCGGTTGGGCCAAGTTGCGCAAGGTGTATTTCCGCGCCGAGTTCTCCAAGCCGTTCAAGCAACATTTGCTGATGAATGGCGGCCTCAATGTTGGCAACAGCGATGTCGTCAACGGCCGCACCCTGCGCGCTGCGCTCAGTTTCGACCCTGCCGATGGCCAGGAATTGACAATAAAGGTCGCTATCTCGCCCGTCGACAATGAAGGTGCAAGGAAGAACATGCAAGCCGAGGCCAAGAGTTGGCGTTTCGATGACTATGTGAAAGCCGCTCATGACACCTGGCAGCGTGAACTGAGCCGCATTGACATCGAAGGCACTAATGAGCAAAAGACCATCTTCTACACGGGTCTCTATCACGTGCTGATGCAGCCCAACACCATGAGCGATGTGGATGGCCGTTACATGACCACCAACTTTGAAATCAAGCAAATGCCGAAAGGACAGACTTACCATAGCACCTTCAGCCTTTGGGACACCTTCCGCGCCGCGCATCCACTTTATACACTCATCGCGCCCGACATTGCCGCACAGTTTGTCCGCGACATGGTATTGCACCACCAGACCTACGGCTACTTGCCTATTTGGGACCTTTGGGGCCAAGACAACTACTGCATGATTGGCAACCATGCCATCCCCGTGCTCGCTGATGCTATTCTCGCTGAAATCCCTGGCATCGATGTGGAGGAGGCCTATCAAGCCATGGTGGAAAGCAGCACGCGGAGCCACTACAACTCGCCTTTCGAGGTTTGGGAAAAGTACGGCTACTTGCCCCAGACCTTGCAGGATGAGAGTGTGAGCATCACCATGGAGCAATGTTTCGACGACGCTTGTGTGGCATTGGTGGCCAAGAAATTAGGCAAAACCGAGGACTACGAGCGTTTCTACCGCCGCAGCATGTTCTACAAGAACCTCTTTGACCCAAAAACAGGGTTCTTCCGTCCGAAGGATGAAAACGGAAACTGGATGGACGGTTTCGACCCGCTGTCGTACGAACAGCCTTGCTTCGTGGAAGGTAATGCTTGGCAGTATATGTGGTTCGTGCCGCAAGATCCACAAGGCCTCATCGACCTCTTTGGTGGCACAAAAGGCTTCCTGAAGAAACTTGATGAGAACTTCAGCCTCACCGCCACCAGTGGCGAAGTCAACGGCAACGCTAGTGGTTTCATTGGGCAGTATGCCCACGGCAACGAACCGAGTCATCACACCGTTTATCTCTACAACTTTGCGGGCAAACCCGAGCGTACGCAAGAGCTGGTGGAGCAGGTGAGGAGCGAGTTCTATCGCGCCACACCTTGCGGTTATGCCGGCAACGACGACTGCGGCCAAATGTCGGCCTGGTACATCTTTTCCGCTTTGGGCTTCTATCCCTTCCATGCTGGTAGTGCCGAGTATGTCATTGGAACGCCGTTGTTTACCAAGGCGACCTTGCATCTTGAAAACGGAAAAGACTTTGTGATTTCAGCCCCCAACAAAACCGCAAAACGCATCCATGTCAAAAGCGTGAAACTGAATGGAAAGGCATTGAAAGACCTTACGCTTACGCATCAGCAAATCATGGAAGGCGGCACTTTGGAGTTTATGATGAAATGAGTGAACAATGAAACAAACGAGCAAGTTGCAGCATAATCAAAAAGCGAGAGGTATTGTAGTCATAGGCCTTATTTACTTGATAGTGACGCTATTGGGCATTCTTGTCTTCAGATTGTTAAAAGGCGCAATGTCAGAGATGTTAGCGCTGTTTTTGGTCGATGTTGTGGCTACAGTCGCCGTATGGGGCTTTGGGCTTTTCTATAAAAACGTATCGGTTTACGACCCTTATTGGAGCGTGGCTCCCCCTGTGATGTTCACCCTTTGGGCCTTTTACAAGTCGGTTTTTACCTTGCCAGTCGTTTTGTTGCTTATCGCTGTATGGTATTGGGGCATCCGTTTGACATGCAATTGGGCTTTCACATTCAAAGGGCTTTCCCATGAGGATTGGCGTTATACCCGTTATCGTGAAACGCAATCGTCGTTTCTTTTCCAAGTCACTAACTTCTTTGGTCTGAACATGATGCCCACCGTATTGGTGTTCGTGGCCATGCTTCCTGGTTTCGGGTTGTTTGAGGGAACTGCGTCAGCCAATATCATCACGTGGATTGGTTTTGTGATATGCATCACAGCGGCTACCATCCAACTCGTCGCCGATACACAAATCCATCGTTTTCGGGAGACCCATATAGGTCAGTATTGTGATGTCGGCTTATGGAAGCATGGGCGTCATCCCAACTATTTCGGTGAAATCACGATGTGGTGGGGTGTTTGGACGATGTATGCTTCGTTGTATGGTTTGAACTGGCTCATTATTGGCCCTGTGGGTATGACGGCGCTCTTTTTGTTCATCAGCATCCCTATGATGGAACAACGCCAGCTTCAGAACAAGCCGGGCTATGCCGAGTATAGAAAAAAGACACGGAGACTGATTTGACGATTTGTTACTTCCAAGCTTGTTCTTCCGCTGCCATCGGATAATCGTAGGTTTGTTCTTGCTCATACGGCACCACCCTCGGCTGGTGCAACGCCAAGAAATGCTCGTTGAGCATCAGCTCTACGCGAAGCATCGTCTCCTCGATGCGCTTGGGCGTCAATTGACACTCCCACACCACGATAACCTGCCATCCGTTGTCGTGCAACACTTGATAATTCCGTTGGTCACGCTCCTGATTTCTTTTGATTTTGTTCACCCAAAACTCCCGATTCGTCTGCGGGATCTTGCAACACTTTGAATTATCAATACTCAAAGCCATGTCTGGATTGCTTCGTTCCTCGCAATGACGCAAAGCGTCAGTATCGAACACAACGAAATGCCCATGCCAAAAACAGCCATTGACGAAAATTGCCGTGCGATACTTTCGCATGACGATGTCCGGTTTGCCTGGCACGCTCTTCACATTGAGACGATAGCGGTAGCCATGCCGCCACAGCCATTGCCGCACCTTCAGCTCGGGCTTGGTACCTTTGCCGTGGATGCGCGACATACAGTAGTGCCGCTGTGCGGGAGTCATTTTGTCGGTCATGGCAAGAGCAGTTTTTTTAGTTCTTCGGCTGAATTAGCGACCATTAGATTTTGAGGTCCCTGAGTCCTGAGTCCTGAGTTTGTCGAAGGATTGAAGGATCGAAGGGCCGACAGTGTTTCGGCTAAGTCTTTCCTATTGCGGTAGCCCCAACTGACAGCGATGCCTTCAATGCCACCGTTGACAGCGGTTTCCATGTCGGTGTCAGAGTCGCCGACCATAACGGCTTCTTCTCTCTTGATGCCCGACTTCCTCAGCACCTCCCCGACGACCTCTGGGTCGGGTTTGAGCGGGAAGTTGGGACGGTTGCCCAAAATGGCCACGAAAGGAATTTCGGGGAAGAACTCCTTGATGAGGTGCTTCGTTCCTTCTTGGAACTTGTTGGACGCGACGGCCAGCATCACGCCTTCTTGATGCAGCTTGGTCAGGAGTCTTTGTATCCCAGGGAAGGGTTGTGTGTGCACATCAATATGGGCGGTGTAGTAGGCTCTGAAGTCGTTGTAGGCAGCCTCTACCATGTCGTCGTCCTTGTGGCCATCGGGAAGGGCCTGTTGCATGAGGTTGCGGGCACCGTGGCCGACCATCTGCATGTATTCATCGCGGGTATGCTGCGGGAAGCCTCTCAGCTGCATGGCGTGGTTGACTGCCGCGCTGAGGTCGTCAAGCGTGTCGAGCAGGGTGCCGTCCAAATCAAATATGACCAGTTTGTATTTCATGACTTCACCAAATAAAGGGTAAAACCTTGTATTTCACGCGTTGTTTGTATTCGCTGTAGCCTTCCAGCCCTTGTTCCAACACGGCTTCTTCGTTGCGGATGCGCTTGGCGATGAGGGGGATATAGAGCAGCATGATGCCGAAGGAGATGGGCGAGGCCAGCACCAAGGGCATCATCAGGAAGAGGATGGTGGTGGCCGTATACATCGGGTGACGGACGATGCCGTAGAGGCCCGTGTCGACGACTTTTTGGTGTTCCTGCACCTCGATGGTTCGTGAGAGGTAGGTGTTCTCGCGCAGCACCTCGGCATAAAGGAGGTAGCATATCAGGAAGAGTGCCGCGGCCACCCAAACGGCCCAGTTGGGCAGCACACACCATTGGAAGCGCCAGTTGAGGCCAGCCACGACAAAAGCGGCAAAGAACAGCAATCCGCTCAGTGCCACGACGGTCTTTTGTTCTTTCTCCTGCTCCTTGGCGTTCAGTCGTTTGCGGAGCAGTTCCGGGTTCTTGACCATCATCACGAGCCCCGCAATGAACATCGGTACAAAGAGGATGCCCATCAGCAGCCAGCCCTGCCAATAGTGGAGTGAGCCTGCGGGCAGGAAGATAAGCAGCCCTAGGATGACGACGCCTAGGAGGAATTTGGTTAGGGATTGGAGGAAGAGGTTGGTGTTCATGGGTTTAAGTATTACTTATGATGGATTTGACTCTAATAAATTCCCCATGTCCCAGGAGAGGAATTCCTCGACAGGAATGCCGTCTGTTCCTACCACGAAAGACCGCAGGGGGTGAAACTTGTTTGTGAAGATCTTTAAGCCTTCGTTTGCGCTGCGTTTTCCACTCTTTACTTCGATGGCTATAAGTTGTCCACCAAACTCTATGATGAAATCCACCTCATCATTGTTTTCGCGCCAATAGTACACTTTGTAATCGTATTCATCGGCTTGATTGAGCAGATAGGCACCAACGGCACTTTCCACCCATCTGCCCCACAAGTCAGGAGTGGTAAAGACCTTTTGGAAGGTCGTGTTGGTCTGGGCTGTGAGTAGTGCCGTATTGTAAACCATCAGTTTGGGTACAGAGTTGTACTTGCGCGCTTCGTCTTGTGCATATTTCTGAAGACCGCATAGAAGGCGCCCTTCTCCTAATGTGTTTAAATAGCCTGCCAGTGTTGTCACATTTCCAACATCCTGCAATTGTCCCAACATCTTGTTCAACGATAGCTCCTTGCTAGAGTACATACATCCCAAGTCAAAGAGTTGTCGCATCAATACAGGCTTGTAGATGGTTTTAGTTGTCAGAATGTCACGTTCAATGGCAGGTACAATAATGCTGTCTTTGATATACCTTCGCCAACGACGTTCGTCATGAATATACTTGGCTCCACCGGGGTAGCCTCCAAAGTAGATGTATTGGTCTAAGTCCATATCGAAAGCCTCGTGCATTTCGCTGTAACTCCAATGTGGCATTCTTATCAGTTCATAACGTCCAGCCAGTGATTCTGTTAACCCATCTTTCAGCAACAGTCGCGAAGAACCCAAGATGACCACTTTCATGTTGATGTCATTTCTTGTGTCATCATCCCATTCCTTTTTGACCGCCTCACTCCAGTTGTCCAACTTATGCACCTCGTCGATAACCAATAGAAACTCTTGTGCACGAGTAGCCTTCATTCTGGCCCGTGCTGTAGCCCACATCTCGCTGATCCAGAAAGTATCTGTTTTGGGCACATTGTCTGCGCTAACCGACAAATAAGGAATGTCGGTCTCTTGCAGCACCTGCTTGACCATAGTCGATTTACCAACTTGTCGGGGACCTGATATCGTTTGAATCTTGTCTTTTGGCTCCGACAATCTTGATTTTAGCTCTTTGAATTGTGGTCTTTTAAACATAACTATCTGATTTCACGATGCAAAAATAGTAAAAAATTCTCAATTCTATAGAGAAAAATTCTCAAAAGTTATCAAAAAAATTCTCAAATCGACTTCCTATACCATTGTCTTTTGGCCGTCAATTGTTCTTATTGAGAATAATCAACGCGGCATATTTCTCTCATCACCGCTGAGAGTTTTTCTTAAATGCTCACAATGCCGCAGTCGATTACCGCCAGCGGCAGGAAGATAACGGCTAGGATGACTTGGAGGCAGGACATAGAAATTGGGGTTATTCGTGGTAAAGTGTTTCTACCTGTCTTGCTGTTAAGGCTTCGCCAGGTCTCATTGTACTGTAAATATATATCCAATCATTGCCAAGATTATGATACTGGCCCAAATTGAAACGAAGCACAGGGTTTTTCTTTTGTGAACCTATGGAAAACTTCACAATGTCGTAATATCCATCAATGCATCCTCCCACCATGGGTAGCAAATACTTAATATTGGACAAGTCTATGTTGGTTGGTATTTTTTCCATCACATATAGCGTAGCCCGATGTTCAAAGAAGTCCGAATAGTCCTTATCGCTTTTGTTTACTACAGCCGTGAGGAAGGCTTTCTTTCCTGTAGCTGCTGTTTGAGTTACTTTGGGCAACTTGGATGAAGGATCTTCACCAAGATTACATCTTTCACAATAAAATGCTTTTTCAACAAGGGCTAATACCTCAGCATTTTCTTTTTCAAAATTGTCTTGTAAAGCAAGAGAGAAGTATTGCTGCCCATCAATTGTCGCGTATGGCGTGAAAACCTTTCCCAATAATTGTTGGAAATTCTCTTTCAAAAACTCCTCAGCATTAATACCTTCGCGTGGAGTCATGGCGTAGAAAGTGTATTTCTCTTGTAGCATGGATTGGATTTCCTTACGGAATTGTTCTTTCACTGTTTCTCGCCATGAGGCTTTCATACCTTCGTTCTTGCGTCCATAAAGTGCCACCACATACAGGAAATTCACATCATAATGGCAAACAAGCAGGGTATCTCTATCGAATAACCGGTTCTCAAACTGGCGTGAGGCGAAATCCTTGTTGTCCTTGTCAATCCATTCGATTTCGCTGTGCATCTTCAAATCTTTCTGCTTGGCTGAAATGAAGAAGTTGGGAATGATATTGTAACCTTCGGTAATGTCATCACGTAAGATGTTGGTCCCTTTGGCTCGCTCTTCATTTTGTTCCTCGGTCTTGTTTTCGTCTAAGAAAAGGTCGAGGTTCCATTGGATGACGTTTTTGGCGTAGGTGAACTGCTTGTACAAAGCCTCTTTTCCAATGGGTGTATTACGTTTGTAGTATTTTGAGTCGCCGATATAGTAGATTTTCTTGTCTTCGTCGGCTTCGGTCAGCGACTTATAACGATATAGATGGTCCACTTGCTTGCCGTCAGGTTGGTCTTGCAGTTCCTTGGGAAGTTCGTCGTTTCTGCCGCCAAGCAATTCGTCAATGATGTCTTCAAAAACAATCTCAAAACTCTTCACCAACAAGTACTCCTTCTGTTTCGTGTTGACCATAATTTGCCGAGCCTCGTCGAAAAACGCATAGCACAACTCCCACAATTCCAAAGCCTTGTCGGAGAAATACTTGTATTTGATTTCTTGAAGCCGCGACTTCCCCATGCCATTCAAGTAACTCTTGAACTGGTGGTCGCTAATGAGTTCGTAGTGGCACTCCACATCGAACGGAAAGCCGTATTCCTTGTGGATATAGTTCAAGATGGAGAAGTAAATCACCATCAGTTCCTCGTCGAAGTTCACTTGGCGGCGCTTGTTCACCGGATCTAGATAAACGGGTGCACCATTTTGCACAAACGCCTGCGAATGGGTGATGGTTCTTGTCCAATTGATTTTGTTGTAACCGCTGTGCTGGTTTTTGATGACAAAGAAGAAGAAATCTTGATTATCCTTGTTGAATTGTTCCAACGAGAGCAAGATGTCGAGGAAGGTGTTGCTCAACCTTCGCATTCCGTGGCCAATCTGCGCCACGCGTTCATGCAACACGATTTTGCTGTCCTTGTTCCGCTCCTTAAAGACACTGATAGCACGGTAAATCCAAACTGATAGCTCGTAGATGAACTTTCGTTCTTCCGCTTCCAAAGGGTTGTCCTTGCTCTCAAGGTGAACAATTTCCTCTGGATTATGATGCCCGAAGGCTTGTCCGTCTTCGTCGAGCAACACCTTGGGTAGGATGAACACGCAATCCTTAATGGTCGTATTGTAATAGTAGCCCACATAGCCTACGCTTACCTTGCCCCCGACGCTGATGGTGGGACCAAGTTCGCTCACCACCTTCAAAATCTCATCGGTGGCTTCGTAGGGGTGTTCTTCTATCAGGATTCTCATGCCTCAGTATCAGATGGTTCTTCTTGTCCTTTATCGTCTATTGGTTTTTCAACGAATGTGTTCTCCTTGTCAATCGTTTCATCCAACTTTCCAAGGAACTTGTTCACCATATCCGTGTCGGGACTGCCATCTTGCTTGAAGAAGTCGGAGAAGTCAAATTTCTTTTTATCGCCCTTGTCGAATATCTGATTGTCAAAGCCGTAGTTCTTGAACACGTCGTTCCAAAGGTAGAACAACACTTTGCCAACAAATTGCTCGGCAGTAACAATTCCGTTTTCGTTTGCTTTGGCAAAGAAATAGCCCAGTTTCTTGTCTTCTGAGCTGGTGGTGTTGCCTATTACCTCGTTGATTTTCGACAGGAAGCCCCACCAATCATATTTGGTACCGCCAACCTTTATCTTGTAGTTCTTGTCTTCGTGGTTGTTGATGGGCAGGTATTTCCACTCCCACCTGCGCTTGAAGGCCGAGTCGATGGGGAACAGCGATTGGTCGGAGGTGTTCATGGTGGCCCAAATGTAGAGGTTGGCGGGCAGTTTCATGATTTCGCCATTGCGGATGTCTTCGGGAACATCGTTTTTGCCAGCAAAACAGCCTTTCAGATAATCTTCCAAGGCCTTGTCGGGCTTGATTTCGTAATCGGAAACACCGTCGTCGCCTCTGTCCAAGAGTTGGAAGATGTCGCCGAAGATTTGTGCACAATTGCCTCGGTTGATTTCCTCAATCACAAGGATGATGGGCTTGCCAGGATTAGTCCATGCCTTGGTGTAGGCTTGCACAAAGGCTTGAGGTGTGTAGTTA
>DAIOUZ010000010.1:0-23146 GCA_036759285.1 Candidatus Limiplasma sp.
GGAGCACCATAGAAAGGATCCATGTCGTTGTCGGGACCAAATACGGCACCATTGAGTTTGCTCAGTTTGTCGCGCACCTCGCGGTTGGTGACGGCAATGATGATGGGGGCTTGGCGGTTCATACCCGTGGGAGCGTAAGTACCCGCCTTACAGATTTCTTCGATGACTTCCTTGGGCGGGATTTGGTCGGTGTAGCTGCGGATGCTGCGGCGCGTCAGCAGGTCTTGCATAGTAGTGTTCATAGTTGTTTCATTTTTGTTTTCTTCATTGTCGGCCATCTCCTTGTTTCCGCACGAATTAAGGGAAGCAATGACGGCCAAGGTGAGCACGAAAAGTAGTTTCTTCATAATATTAAGTTTAGGGCGACAAAGGTACGGATAAATTTCGCAATTTTGCAGCCCTATTTGGATTTGTATGGAAAAAATCAGAAGTTATGTCTTGCCCATCGCCATTGTGCTGGGATTGCTGCTCCACGACTATTGTGCAGCCTTCAGTGTGGTGGTGCCCTATATCATCTTTACCATCTTGTTGTTGACTTTCACAGCGGTTGACATCCAAAAACTGCGCTTCAAGCCGTTGTTTATTTGGATTATCCTTTTCCAAGTGGTGGTGAGTTTGGGAGGCTATGCCTTGCTTAGGTTCCTGAACGTCAACGAAATCATCGCCGAAGGTGTCCTCATTGGGGTTTTATGTCCCGTGGCCGCTTCAGTGGCGGTGGTAAGCACTATGTTGGGTGCCGACCGCAACACCGTGACTTCCTATTCCATCATTGGCAACCTGGTCGTTTCCTTCGTGGCTCCAATCTATTTTTCTTTCATCGGTGTAAATCAAGACATGCCTTTCTTTGAATCTTTTCTACATATCTTGAGGCGTATCGGTACGGTCATAGGACTACCGTTCATTGTGGCTTTTGCCTTGCAACTCTGGTGGCCTAAAGCCAACAAAGTACTAAGCCGTTATAAAGGGTTGGCCTTCTATTTTTGGGCCGTTGCCTTGTTCCTCACCTTAGGTCAGACCATACACTTCATTTTCCTCAATGGCAAAGGCAACTGGAACAGCATCATCTGGCTTGGCATTTCGGCTTTGTTGTTTTGCATCATCCAATTCGGTTTGGGCAAGTGGATTGGGCACAAATACGGCGACACCATCGCGGGCGGACAACTTCTCGGACAAAAGAACTCGGCTATGGGCATTTGGATGGCCAACCATTATCTGCATCCGCTGGCCTCCGTTTTTCTAGCCTTCTATTCAGTCTTTCAGAATTTGTTCAATAGTTGGCAGATTTGGTATTACGAAAAAAAGAAGAATGTAAGAAGCTGACGAAAAGCCCCTTGCGGAAAAAACAAATAAAGCCGAAGCATTCAACCATGCTTCGGCTTTTTGGATTCATTCGTCGTCGTTCTTTCGGTGCTTGCGTATGAGATAGGCTGTGCCGAGGCCTGCCAAAACAAGCCAACCGCTGCCCAAGGGCACATGGGGCGTCTGGTCGAAGTCGCCGCCTTCGTAGGGAGCGAAAGGCGTTTCGGGATTGTGAAAAACACGCTCGCTGAGTTCGTACTCCTCTAAATCCATTAAGAACACTTGAGCATGAATAGTAACCGTCAGCAGCAGAGCGACGGCAAGGATGATATATTTTCTGGCTTTTTTCATATCCGTTTGTCTGTTATCTGTTGTTGATTGTCTTATTTCACTACTATCTTTTGCACAAACATTCCGTTTTGGTTTGTCATTCTCATCAGGTACATGCCCTTGGCCATGTCGGGCAGGCCGATGTGGGCTTGGCCCTCGGCGAGGGTCGTGCTGTGCAGCACACGGCCTTGCAGGTCGATGATGTCAAGGGTGGCGGGGCCGTGTCCGTCGTTGGTGACCACCCATTGCGAGCCGTCGAAGAAGGCGAAGATGGTGGATGCCGTGCCTGTGGAAGCGTCGTCGTCCTCGTCCTGCTCTTCATCGAGTCCTGTCACTTCGAAGGTGATGTAGAAGCGCGTCCAGTAATCGCTCTTCTTGCCGCTGAAGCTGTAGCTCGAGTTGCGGAGCATGTCGTATTGCACGCCCGTGATGTTGTCGACGAGGATGAGCTTGTAGAAGTCGCCGTTCTGGGTGTTCCAGTGGATAGTGTAGGTGTCGCCGTCCTTGTCCTTAGACTCAAATTTAATCGGGATGCGAGTCATGTCGGGCGTGGCAAAGAGAGCGGCATAGTTGTCGTCGTCGTGGAAAGCGTAGAACAGGCCGTTGCCCGAATACATCTCGCGCATCTTGGTGGCACCGCCCCATTCGGGACGGTTGAACTCAACCACGCACACATCCGAGCAGCCCTTATCGCTCGTGAGGAAGAGGTTCACCAACGGGTAGGCCGGACGGTTGTCGTCGCGGTAGCTGCCACTTGTGCCGATTTGGCTACGGAGCACAGTGTGGCTTTCCTCGAAATTGAGCCGGACTGTATCGGGTTCGTTGTGATTGGTACCTTTGCCGTTAATCCTCACGAAGAAGCCTTGGTGCGGGTGGAGGTAGCGATGGGCGTAGGCGCCTCCTGTCGAACCGTTATTGACATAATAACTAAAGCCATTGCCAAAGTTCCTGCTATTATCGTCATATTCTTTTGATCCAAAGCCGTTGCTATTGTAAACGATGTATTTGTTGTGGATATCAGCATTGTCGTCGCTGAACTCATTGAAATCCAAGTAGGCGTGGAAGGGGTTGCCCACAAGGTTCCAGCCTTCGCAGAAGTCCATGTAGTTCTCGTTGTAAGTGACATTGATGAACTTATCTGAGCAGTCCAGTATGCCACTGGCCTGCAAGAAGGTGGGAATATGGATGGTGGCCATGTAGCCCTTGCCGGTGATGAGGTGTGTTTCGTTCACGTTGGGGGCAAAGAAGGGTTCTTCCTTGTTGTTGCTGATGACAACATTGTTTGAGCCTATCTCAGACTTGTAGTCCAAATGCACATGTGGAGTGTCGCTGTGCCAGTGGTTGGGACCGTTGCGCTTGAAGTTGATGTAGTGGTAGTCAGGTTCTGTCCAACTGTAGAAGTCCATGCCGTAGGGGTAACGGTGGTTGCCGTTGACATATTCGTTGCTGCCGTTTCCATCTGCGAATGTGATGAAGAGCTGCTCGCCGAATTGAATGGCCGAGGTGTTCACCTTGCTCGGGAAGTAGCCGTCTATCCATGTGTTGCCGGGATAGGAACTGGCATCGTGCGTACCTGCATCGCGGCTGTTGGTCCAGCCGTACATCCAATAGCGGTTGTGGCCTGTGGCATAATTGCTGTTTCCAAGCCAACTGAACTCCCCGTCACTGGGGTAGTTGGGGTGGCTGGAACCTTCCTCATCGCCCCATGGATTGTTGTAATAGGTGCCACTATTGGCATTATTGGTTGTAGGTGCGGCTGGGTAGGTGTTCGTGTTTTGGTCTCCAGGATAATTGAACCCCAATGGTGCATTGATGAGCGGTGTGGAGATCATGTGCCAGTTGCGGGGCAAGCTTAGTCCGTCATCAATGAAGTTGATGCCGTCGGTGGAGATGCCAATTTTCTTGGAATTGTCGAAAGTGATGCCGACATAGGTGTTGTCGAAATCAGCGAGGATGCCTCCCTGCATGGCCGCGTGTTCGTAGATGCTCACTTTGGCTTGGGTGAAATCGTCTGCATCTAATTGGGATGAGCCCGATTCTGTCACGTCGCCGTAAACAAACAGGAAATCTTTGTTGTATGCGGTGCCGTCGATGCTGCCAGGAGGGGTCATCACTGTCACTTTCGTACGGATGAGGGCGGTTTCGAGTTCGTTACCGTCGCGGTCGGGACCGCCCTATTGCAGAATGTCGGCAATGCCGCCATAGGTGCCCACGCTGCGGAAACCGCCTTGGCCGATATAGGGGCTGTCATCGTAGTTGTTGAGCATCAGCAGGGGAAGGTCGAGGTTGATGGGACGCTTGATGGAACCTGTGGTGCCGGCTGATTCACCAAGTCCATCATAATAGGCCAAAGCCGGGCGCGCCCATTCAGTATAGGGGATGTAATTATCACTGTTGTTGTTGAGTGCCTTGGCGTTGAGGTTCAGCAGGCGGTAGAGCGGGATAAGCTCCACTTCGTTGCCATTTGCGTTATTGAACTTGAAATAATCCTTGCCTTCAATGAGGTTTCTTTTTTGTTCGGCTGTCAAACCACAAGTACTATAGGGCACGCCATTGTCGATGCACATGTAGCCGAGGTGGTCGGCACCGATGGCGGGGGTGTAAGTTGCAGTTGCGCCTGAGGCACCAGCGGAATAGACATTGGTGCCAGCTGTGCCACTGCCTACAATCACGCCTGTAGTGGCCGAAGTATAGGCATTTTCAAATTCACCATCGTTGTTGCCCACAAGAGCAGCATAATTAACAGGGGCTGTCTCGGAGTTTACCTTGGTGTAGCAGTTCTTCACCTTGCTGCCCGAGGCAATGTTGCCGACCAAACCGCCACAGTCTTGGAACGTGCCATAATCTTCATAAAAGTTGATATGCGATGTGAAACAATTGCGCACCTCGCCAGCACCCACATTGCCAGCTATGCCACCTGCCGCAATCGTGCCATCGTTGTCTTGGTAATGGACATGGAGAAGGTAATTGGCGGCCTCGCAGCCATCGATGGTGCCGGTGGTGTTGCCTACGAGGGCACCGAGATTAGCAGTACAACTACTGTGATTGGTATAAGCGTGGTCATGAGTATTGTAGAATTGGTCGCCGACGGTAAAGGTGTGCTTCACCGTGCCGGTGACATAGCCGAACAATCCCATCTCCTTCTCAGGCAGGAGGCTTACAACGTTCAGGATGAAATGGCCGTTGCCGTTGTAGGTACCTGCAAAAGGCCTGTGCTCAGGTTCGCATTCGCCGCAGAAGGTGTAGCCTATCGGCTCCCAATGGTGGGCGGCAAGGTCGATGGTGGTGGTTTGTTGGAAGGCACTCTGATTAAAAGAATTACCATCGTTCACCTTCTTGGCCAAGAGAGCGAATTCTGGCGCGTCTTCGATTTGGTTGGCGGTGGCAAAGTCCGAGGCCGCAAAGCTGCGCCATGTCTCGATGAAGTAGTCCTTCTGGTCGCTGTAATCGTCGCCCAAATTCTGGTTATTAAAGTCGAAACTCCAAACCCGATAATATCCCTTGTCGTCGAAGTAGATGCGCTTGTAGAAGGCGTCCTCTGCCCAAAGCTCTTCCCCTGTTGACGAAACCTGAGCAATGGGTGTGTTCACTTGCTTGAAAAAAAGATCTCTTTCGTAGATGTGTTCGCCTTGGTTGCCGTATTGGGGCGATGCTACGTTTGAAGTGGCATTCACTTCGTTGGCGCCTTCTTCCATCCATTTCTTCGTCTTGGTGACACCGATGCTGGATTCGCAGACGAGTTCGCCGATGATGAGGATGGTTTGTTCGTCGTCGCTACCGGGGGGGATGTAAACGTTTTCTGGTACCTTCCCGGGCGAGACGCCGGCTTCGTTGTCCGTGATGACCACCCAGCCTTCCACCTGCAGCGTGCCGTCTTTATACACGCCGCCGCCGCGTATGCTCGCTTTGTTGTGCGTGACATCGTTTCTTATACCATTCGGGTAAGCAGTGCTGGAACCATCGCTTGTCATGATGACCGTGGCCTTTTTTCCGATGTATATGCCGCCGCCGTCGCCGTTGGTGGCCTCGTTGCCCTTGCCGGTTTCTCCGCCAACCGTGCTGCCGTTGAGCGTGAGAATGGCGGGGAGAGGAATGGTTTCTGCCGGAATCACCAGTGAATTCCAATATTCATAATAATGATATACAGTTCCATCATCTTCTTCAAATACTACATAAGTAATGCCACATTCCAGGTCTAAATAATAATCAACCCCACCATCAGTTTGTTTAAATCTGAGTATGAACTTGCAGTCATTAGCATTAGTGTACCATTCCGAATTCTCAACTACCGTTTCGCCATAAACCTCAAAATATGTCGTATAAGAAAATCCTACTTCAACAGTCAAATTAGCATAATCATTTATTTGACCCTCTGCATAAAATGTCTGCATTCCAATTGTAGATGAAAATCCATTCGGGTATTCCTGAATTAATACATCTACTGCAAGTTCCTCCCCCGTGCTTGTTGCAATAATTTTGCCCGATGAAGTATCTAACGTGCCAATAGTGTCATTATCAGGACCTATAACAGTAAGGGCACTAAACTTATAGTCCCCATGTTTTATCCCATCTATTTTTTGCTGCACATAGATGCCTCCTCCATTGTTGGAGGCCACGTTATTTTGGATACGGCAATTGTTGTTTACGAAGGTGTTTTCTTGCTCCAAATAGATGCCGCCGCCGTTGTTGGTGGCAGTGTTGTGTGATACCGAGCCGCCTTGGATGGTGAGCTCTTCGCCATTCATGTAGATGCCGCCGCCGTTCTTGGCATGGTTGGGTTCGCTGTCTTCGCCAATGGTGCAATTGTTGAGGATACACGCTTTCTCGGTGTAGATGCCGCCGCCGTTCATTGTGGCCTCGTTGTTTTTGAAGATTGCTTCTGTGAGGGTGAGAGGAGTGCCGGAGTGGTAAACGCCGCCGCCGTTCATGTCGGCAATGTTGTGGTCAAAGGTCAATATGCAGCCATCCTCCTGAGTCACCGTCCCCTTGTTGTAGAGGCCGCCGCCGTTATTGGCATGGTTGCCCTCGAAGGTGATAACGCCGGGGCGGAGGGTTGTGGTGGCACCACTTTCAACAAAAATGCCGCCGCCGGCGGTTGCGGCTACATTGCCTTTGCCGGATTGGCCGATTTGGCAGTTTTTGAGGGAGCATGTGCTTGTTCCCCAGTTGTAGATGCCGCCGCCGCTGCGGGCTCTGTTTTCCGTGAAGATATGTTGATTGGTGGTGCCTATGAGTAGGACTTGGCCCTTGTTGTAGATGCCTCCGCCGTCGCCTTCTACTGCGCGGTTGCCATGGAAGGTGATGGTGCTAACATTGTTTTCGCTTGTCACTATTTGCTTATCGTTGTAGATGCCGCCGCCGTATTGGGTGGCGATGTTGTTGCACAGCGTGGTATTGATGAGTTTCAGGGTGAGTTGGCAATCGTTGTCCGAATTATTTGGCACATACACGCCGCCGCCATCCTTGGCACGGTTATCGCCTATGATGGTTCCCCCTGTCAGCTTCACTGCATAGTTACGTGTTGTTTCATACTTTGTTTCACTCATGTACAGGCCGCCGCCCTTATCGATGGGATCCGTGCCACCGCTCTTCAATTGGTTGTAAATGATTTCGCAATTTTCTAACGTAATATTGTCGGCATAGGAATGAGCAACAGTGTAGACACCGCCGCCAAGCACGGCCTTGTTGCCTAAGTGGGTAACTGGGGGTGAGGTGGCGTAGGTGGAGCTGGAGCCGATGACGAGGCCCTGCAGTACCTTATTTGTTCCAACGTTAACATACACGCCGCCGCCGTTGTTGGAGGCAGTGTTGTTGTAAACATAGTTGGTATTAAAGAATTCGCCTCTTTGGTAATAGATGCCGCCGCCATTCACGGTTTCGTTATTATATACACGACATGCATTATGGAGCTCGGCATTATCATAATCCATTGTCAATCCGCCGCCCTTACTGTTGGATTTGTTGTCATGGATTTCGCATGTGATAAATTGAACGAAGCCGAGTAAGTGGCCGCCGCCGCCACTTGAGGTTCGGATGTTGCCATTGCTTTCATAACCGTTTTCTTTAATGGTACATTCTTCGAACTTGTTGAACTTGTTTGTTGGATTTAAATAAATTTATAGAACGGACGTGAACACCTCCGCCGTCGCCATCAGCAAAGTTTTTATCGATAAGGCAATTAGTGAAGGTGGCTTGGGAGTCGTCGAGATCGATGCCGCCACCGCGTCCTTTTGTGGTACACTTGTTGCCTCGGATGATGCAATTAGTGAACTTGGCATCGACCTTTTCAGCACAATAGATGCCACCGCCTGCCCCAGTACCTGACCCCTCATTCGCAGCTTCGGCTTCATTATTGGAAATCAGAATTGTGCGGTTGTTAGAATTGAGATCAACTATGTGCGTACCCGGCGTCCAATAGGATCTTTGTCCTCTTACTTCACCGGATATACGGATGCCACCGCCAAACCCATAAGGCGTAGATTCACCTCTTCTGGCAGTGTTATTCGTGATAGACAAATTTACGTAGGGATCATTGTAAAGCTTCACATATAAAGGATTACCTTGGCCTTCGGGGTCCAGGTCCTTTCCATATACGCAAATGCCGCCTCCGCCGCCTCCGAAGTCTCCACCAGATCCTCCTGCTTTGTTGTACTCTATTCTGACATCGTTATATTGGACATTGTTATATGTGGAACCCATATCGAACTTGAGCTCACCACGAGTTAACATAATTCCACCGCCATAGTTCCCTGCTTCGTTATAGGAAATGGTGGTTTGGCCACAGATGAACACTTTGCCTCCCTCGATATAGATGCCGCCGCCGTCCACTCCGGCCGTGTTCTCATTGCCATAACCGCCAATCATGTTAATGCTATCGAAATAGAATTCGTTAGCGAAAGTTGTGTTTAAGTTTAAACTTTGGTTAAAAGCGATAGCCCCGCCAGCCCGTGGGGCATAGTTTTTTGTGAATGTACACCCCTTGATGGTGCCGCTCTTTATGTACTCGCGGCTGAAGGCTAATGCCCCGCCAATTAGATTTACATCAGTTTCCTGACCAATTATAACATTATTATCGAAAGTGCAATTTTTGAGTACTATCCTGTTTATCTTGTCGGTGGATGAAGTGTTTGTCGGTCCCGGCTGGAAATGGACGCCAGCGCCTCCGGTGTTTTGGACAGCTGAATAGTTATATTCATCTGATGAAGTAAATATATATCCCATATAAGTAGCTGCATATTGCGACAATTCCCCATCAGTTCTCATGACCTGACGGCAATTTTGAATGGTGCAATTTACCATTGTGAGCCCGCCATTCGCTTGAACATCAGTGGAGTTCGTGGGGCTTGTCCATGTTTTATAATATGGAGGCACAATAACCATGGAAGCAAAGTTATCTATCCCATTTCCGTCTAAAATCAGGTTTTCTATAGTAAGGTGGGCGTTAGTTGTAAGGACGATGGATTGGCTTTGATAATTATTCTTATAAGGATCAGTATTAGAAGTAGTAGGTGGCGTAGTAGACCCGCGATAGATAGTTTTTATTGGTCCTGAACTTGATTTTATGGTTTTTGTGCCCTTAACCAGATAAAGGCTGTTAAACGGTTTACTTGAATTGGTGGTCATGTGGCCATTATCAAGATAAATATTGTTCTTTACTACAATTTCGGTAACATTCGCATTTTCCAATGCGGCGCGTAATGTTTGTGCGTTTGTCACTTCTACCCTCGTTTGCGCCCATCCTGGGCTGGTCATGAGGGCGAGCAGGAGGAGTGCCGCGAGGCACAAAAGGTTGGTTTTCAGTCGGTGCGAGGGGCCGCGGCGCGTGTTGCGCCCGCAGTGCCAGGAGGGGCTGATGTGTTGCATAGCTTTGCTTTGATTTGCTTAAATTAATATAGGTGTCTGATTTATTTGATTAGTGTCAGTGTTTTGTCGGTATCCTTGGAAAACTCGAGGGCGTACATCATAGGCCTGTCAAAGTATTTCTGCATCTCTTCGGGCGTATTGCACACGATAGTTTCGCCACAGGCAGATACTTCACGGGCTTTGTTGATGCGGGCACGAAGCACTGACGTGATGCTGTGGTCGTCACTGATGCGAGCCATGCGCATCGAGACGATACCACGAATCATCATCAGGGCTTTCCTGATGCCCGCCACCTTTAATTATTCAAGAAAGATGGCTTTTGTCAAGCATAATGTTTTCGCCTAATATGACTTCAATCACATTAGGGTCTTCCAATGCCACTCGAAATTGTGGTGCGATTGACACTTTTACCGTCGTTTGCGCCCATCCTGCGCGTGGCGCGAGGGCAAATAGGAAAAGTGTCGCGAGGTAAAAAAAATTAGTGTTCAGTCGGTGCGAGGGGCCGCGGCGCGTTTCGCGCTCGCAGTGCCAGGAGAGGCTGACATGTTGCATAGTTTTGCTTTTAAGTAATTAGTATAGTTATATTTAATAATTAGGTGTCAGATTTGTTTGATTTTTAGGGGGCAAAAATACGATTTTTTTTCAATTGGTGAGAGATGTGGAAAAATTTTCAGTTCTAACCTTACAGCGCACTATAGGCAGGCGAGAAGGTGTCGCCCTGCGAGACATCGCCCGTGTAAAGGCCTTTCTTCAGCCAACGCGAACGCTGGGCAGAAGTGCCATGGTTGAAGGTCTCGGGCATGGTGCGACCGTAAGCTTGTTTTTGTAAGTAGTCGTCACCAATCTTTGCAGCAGCGTTGAGGGCTTCCTCGATGTCGCCGTCCTCTAACGAGCCGAACATTTTGTTGTCGTTGTAAGCCCAAACACCCGCAAAGAAGTCGGCCTGCAATTCCAGACGTACACTGATTTCATTTGACTGCTTGGTGTCACGTCCGTATTGCGCCATCTGTTGGTGCGCCTGACCCAAAATGCCAAGTTGGTTCTGCACATGGTGGCCTACCTCGTGCGCAATGACGTATGCGTAGGCAAAGTCGCCGTCAGCACCGATTTGCGATTTCATACTCTTGAAAAACCCCAAATCAAGATAAACGGTCTCGTCAGCAGAACAATAGAACGGTCCGCTGGCCGAGGTGGCATTGCCGCAACCCGAACTGACGGCATCGCTGAAAATGACCATCTTGGGCGGTTGGTAAGTGCGTCCCATTTTCTTGAACTCACGATCCCAAACGTCTTCGGTACCAGCGAGGATGCGCTTGCAGAACGTCATAAGTTCCACATCGACTTGGCTGTAGTCGGTGCCGTCTTCGACATATTCGGTGCTGGCACCTTGTTGTTGCTGCATTTGCTCCATAACGGCACTAGCATCACCTCCCATGAGGCTAACAATTAAATAAATAATCAAACCGCCGATGCCGATACCTCCAGCTGTGGCCACCGTTCTTTTTCCGCGGCGGTCTTCGACGTTTGTACTTTCTCTACGTCCTTCTAATTTCATGGTGATTATGTTTTTAGTAAATATTCTGCTGCAAAAATAATGAAAAACAAAAATAAATCGAAGTTTCAAGCTAGTAAAATAGGATTTTTTCAAAAAAAACTGTATTTTTGCCCAACTATTCATCAAAACACATCAGCCATGAAAGCATTTGTCAACGACATCGAAGTACGCACTTACTATGGTGCAAAAGTGAAATCCGTTGTGCTGGCCTATTGCAAAGCCAACAAGTTACCTCTTAATCTCGAAAACATTGAAATTCGCGATGCCTTCGGCAATTCCGTCGGCTTGGATGGCTCATTGCGTGCCAATTCCAAAATCTACGTCAAATTCTGAACACCATGAAGAAATTCCAGAAACTTATGCTGACGACTTTGGTCGCCACGTTTTTGTTTTCCGCATGCCAACCTAAGGAACAAAAGATTTACATCGTTTCGACCAACGACATGCACGCCAACATCGACAACTTCCCTCAAATGGCCGGACTTCTCGACAGCCTGAGGGCCGTTCATCCTGACCTGCTGTTGTTTGGCGCTGGCGACAATCGCTCGGGCAACCCCATCAACGACCGCTATTCTGAGCCTGCACGCCCGATGTACGAACTGATGAATGCCGTTGGCTTTGACTTGTCGTGTTTCGGCAACCATGAGTGGGACGGTGGTCCTATCGCCTTGCGCAGCGCATTGGGTTGGGCCAAGTTCCCCTTTGTATGTGCCAACGTCACCTTCGACGACACGTTACAGATGACCAATGTCTATCCTTACAAAATCTTTGAGCGGAACGGTTTGAAGATCGGTGTCATCGGTGGCATCCAATTGGGCGAGAACGGTCTCCCCGATTTCCATCCGAAAAACGGATCCGGTTCGCATTTCCGTCCTCTTGCGGAAGTGTTGCCAGAGTACCTGCCAGAGCTCCGCAAGGAATGCAATGCCGTGTTTCTCCTCTCCCATTGTGGCTTTGAAGAGGACATGGAAACAGCAGCGCAGTTCCCTGAACTTGATGCCATTTTTGGCGGTCACTCCCATACCCGCGTGTCTGAAAAGCAGATGGCTGGCAATGTGATGGTCACCCAGGCCGAATCCAAAGTTAAATTTTTGACACTGAGCACCTTCACCTTACGCGATGGAAAAATCGTCGACAAGGATATGCAACTGCTTTCCATCAAAGCCTTCCCAAAACGTAACGATACCGTGCTTGCTATGGTCAGGAAATTCAATAGCGACCCGTATTTCTCTACCGTTGTAGGCAAGAACCTCACCCCCGTGAATAGCTTTGAATCACTTGGTTGCTTTATGACCGATGCTATTCGTTACACTACAGAGTCTGAGATGGGCTTCCAGAATCCAGGCGGCGTGCGTTTCGACACCCTTTCGGTGCGCCCCATTACCATTAAAGACATTGCAGCCCTTGATCCTTTCGACAACGAAATCATCCGCTACACTTTGAGTGGTTCTGAGATTGTCAATCTAATCAAATGCTGCTTCATCACCGACGAAGGCCCCATCTATTGCTCAGGTTGCTCCTATTCTTATAAGGTAGACGACAACGGCGAGATGACAGATGTCCAAGTCTTATTAGAGAACGGCAAACCTTTGGATATGAATGCCAAATACAACATCGTGATGAACAGCTACATGGCTTCCGTGTTTGATTTCGACCACGAAGACGACGGTACAACTACATTCCGCACCTCCAATGAAATGACGTTGGAGTATTTGTCAAAACATCCTGAAATTGACTACGGAACCACAACGCGAGTCACAGAAAAATGATTTTGGCACGGTTTTGGTAATGCATCATAGTGAACACAAAAAAAGTCTAACCCTATAAAAAATCACCACTATGAAAGCCAAGAACATCCTGATGAGCATCCTGTTGGTAATGGGATCCATCGCAGCAAAAGCAGCCGGTTATCCACCTGAACTTGCCTTGGTCTCACAGCCCGTGATGGTGTATAACTACAACTCGATCACGGTCTACTACGACGTGGAGAATATCGGCGACTACACCTATAGGGGAGATGTCTGCATCTTCCTTGATCCTGACGACGGCTATTGCTATGCAGAGGAATACGTGAAAGTTCGTCCCGGTCGCATCAAGAGAATCGCCGTCGAGATTCCTTCCTACCGCATCGACCGTCACTTCACCTACACGATCATGCCCTACTACACGATAGGCAACGAGCTCTACAGCTTCACCACCTTCGAGTACTTTGAGCCCATCCGCTTCTGCTGGCATGGTCCTCGTACCGAGCCTTGGGTGGTCATCACCGTGGGACCGCATGTGCGCTACTATCACCGTCCCGGCACTTACCGCTACTATTACGACGGTTTCCGTCCGCCGATGCCGCCTCCTGGCCACGGTCCTGGAATGCCGCCCCCGATGGATCCGATGCATCACACCTACGGCTACCATCACAACAACGGAGGTTATCCTGCCAACCACAACGAGTGGAGCGAGCCCAAACCGAACAACAATGGGTCTGCACCCAGTGCAACCGTCAGACCGAAAACCGATGGAGGCAGCATGAGCTCGGGAAGTTACAACAACGGTGCTTCAAACAATGGCAACAACCCGCCTGCACCCAACAATGGAAGCTCGGATAACAGCCGCCCGAAGGTCAACAACGGAGGCTCGTCCAGCGGACGCATCGGCAACGGTGGCACCAGCACCCGCCCGAATATCAACAGCGGTACTTCGACAAGCTCAGGAACCAATGGACGAACTGGCAACACCGGCAACACGAGCGGACGAGTGAACAACTCCAACAGCAACAGCCGCCCCAGTGGCACCAACAGCTCAAGCACTCGTTCGGGTAACAACTCTAACAGCCGTGTAAATAACTCCAGCAGCAACAGCCGTCCCAGCGGAACCAGCAACACAAGCAGCGGAAGCAGTTCCACCAGAAGCTCTTCCAACTCCAGCAGCACCCGCAGCGGCTCAAGCTCAGGACGCAGATAAACCAAACAAAAAATTGAAAAAACGAGGGCAGTCATCTGGCTGCCTTCGTTTTTTTACTACATTTGCCACAAATATCATCTATCATGGAAATCATCAATTTTGCAGATAGCAACAGTGTCATCAACCAGTATGTGGCCGAGTTGAGGGACATTAAAACTCAATCCGACAGAAACACCTTCAGGCACAATCTGCAGCGCATCGGGCAGATGATGGCTTACGAAGTGAGTAAGACCCTCCACTATTCAGAAAAGACCATCCAAACCCCATTAGCATCGGCCAAGGCTAATACCCCTGATGACGATATCGTACTGGCTACCGTATTTCGAGCAGGACTGCCTTTCCACCAAGGCTTCCTCGATGTCTTTGATCATGCTGGTAATGCTTTTGTTTCAGCCTATCGTTATTATCTTGATGAAATGCATGAAAATGTCGGTATCAAAGTGGAGTATCTGGCGGCGCCAGACCTCACCGACAAAACCGTCATCATCGCCGACCCGATGCTGGCCACAGGAGGCAGTCTGGAATTGGCTTATCAAGCCCTATGCACCAAAGGCATCCCAAAGCACCTGCATTTGTGCTGCGTCATCGCTGCCCAAGACGGCATTGAGAATTTGAAGAAACTTTTCAAACCACTTGACAATGTCACGTTATGGTGTGCCGCCATCGACCCGATTTTGAATGAACACAAGTACATTGTACCAGGTTTGGGCGATGCTGGCGACCTCGCCTACGGTGACAAAATTTGATAGGAAAACCATTCCTATTAACACAATGAACCCCGAAAGTTTGGTATAATAGACAAAAATGGTTGGTGAGATATAATGTAAATCACTGACACTAAAGTGTATAAAAGCGAATAATAGCAGTTAGATGAAATCGCTTTCATCAAATATTTAGGATGGTCTTATTTCGTCAATACACTACCTATATAAGCGCAAGATTTCCTGTATATTACGCTGCTGGGTTTTTTAAGGCATTGAAGATAATCCTGCATATCACCAACCATTTTTGGCAACATTACCAAAAGTTTTACAACTCTCGGGGTTCATTCATGATTACTCGAAAACTACGGATTCATCATTCGAACGAGGCAATAGCCTTCTTGATGATCTCAATAGCTTCACGGAGTTCAGCCTCGGTGATGACCAAGGGCGGAGCGAAGCGGATGATGTGCTGATGGGTGGGCTTGGCCAGCAGGCCGAGGTCGCGCATCTTGAGGCACACGTCCCAAGCTTCCTTGCCGTCTTTAGGTTTGATAATCACGGCATTGAGCAAGCCTTTACCACGCACCTTTTCAATCATCGGGCTCTTGATCTTGCCGATTTCCTCACGGAAAATCTTACCAAGACGCTCGGCATTCTCCATCAGGTGCTCTTCCTTGATGACCTCAAGGGCAGCGATGGAAACCTTGGCAGCGATGGGGTTACCACCGAAGGTTGAGCCGTGCTCACCGGGCTTGATGTTCAGCATGATGTCGTCGTCGGCCAACACGCAGGAGACCGGCACCACACCACCACCGAGGGCCTTACCCAGGATGAGGATGTCGGGGCGCACGCCTTCGTGGTCGCAGGCCAGCATCTTACCCGTACGGGCGATACCGCACTGCACCTCGTCAGCCATGAACAGCACGTTGTACTTCTTGCAGATGTCATAGCACTTCTTCAGATAGCCTTCGTCTGGCACATACACACCAGCCTCACCTTGGATGGGCTCCAGCAGGAAACCAGCGATTTCCTTGCCTTCCTTGGCCAGCACCTTCTCGAGGGCTGCGGGATCGTTATAGGGGATACGGATGAAACCGGGGGTCATCGGGCCATAGTTGGCATACGACTCGGGGTCGTTGCTCATGGTGATGATGGTGATGGTACGGCCGTGGAAGTTGCCTTCGCAGCAGACAATCTTCACCTTATCGTTCGGGATACCTTTCTTGACGACACCCCAACGGCGAGCCAGCTTCAGGCCCGTCTCGTCGGCTTCGGCGCCCGAGTTCATGGGCAGCACCTTGTCGTAACCGAAGTATTCAGTCACATATTTCTCCCACACGCCGAGCGCGTCGTTATAGAAGGCGCGGCTGCTGAGGGTGAGGCGTTCGGCCTGGTCGGTCATAGCCTTGATGATTTTCGGGTGGCAATGGCCTTGGTTGACAGCGGAATAAGCTGACAGGAAGTCGAAATACTCTTTGCCTTCGACGTCCCACACCTTGGCGCCCTTACCCTTGGCGAGGACGACCGGCAGCGGGTGATAGTTATGGGCACCGTACTTGGCTTCCAGGTCCATAGCTTGTTGTGATGATGTGATTTTCTCGATCATAACGTGTTATTATTTAAGATTTAAAATTTAAGATTTGCTTACACTGAAAGTGCGGGCACTTCGACAGGCTCAGTGACCGCTACGGCGTGCAAAGGTAGGGTTTTATTTTCAAGGTTTTACACTTTTGTCCGATTTTTCCGAACAATTTTGTGGGCTATCAGCAAAACCAATACTGCAAGCACGATGGCCAAAAGGCCGAAGAAGGCTAAACGATAATGGTTACGTTGGGTTTGGAGGGTTTGAATTTGGTCATTTTGGGATTCGGATTGTATAACTAAATTTTCCACTTCACTTCTTAATGCACGTATTTGATTTGAAATGTCGCCATTTTCACGAGTGAGTGCTGCTCTCTGTTCATCCAAATAATCTAGTTCGTTTTCCATCTCAGCAAAACGGCCCAGCCGTGCATAATCAAGAATCAACGCCTTCTTGACAGCAGATTCCATCATAGTGATACCCGAACGTGAAGCTTCTTTGGCATACCGATCCAAATACTGCAACGATTTTGACGCCTGCCCCTGTTGTGCATAGAGTTGTCCGAGTCCAACCATCGCATGCATCTGGCCAAAATGGTAAACATTACTTTCAGCCAAAAAAAGGGCTTCCTCGTAATATGACAATGCCAGCTGCACTTGCTTCTTTAAAACAGCCATGTTCCCCAATTCAACGAGCACATCAGCTTTCGAGTTGACAATTGTTTGACGGTCTTGCCTTGAAACATCTTCCAAGTTGGCAACTTCTAATGCCTTTTTGAAATAATAATCCGCCGAGTCATAATTAATAAGATAGCGTTCCAACAACAACCCATAGTTCTTATACGCCAACAACATATAGTAATAATTGCGGAAAGCTTCAAGTCTCGGGATGACCGAAACAAATAGTTTTTTGGCCTCTATCGAGCGTCCGCACTCCCCATAGATAGTCGCCAAATTCAAATCGACTTCTGCAATAGCTGTAGAATCATTAATTGACTCATAAAAGGCTTTGCTGAACAAAAAAGAAGAAATTGCCCCCTCGAAATCATTCTTCTGGTACTGAATGAAAGCCATATTAGCACTCACTTGAGCACAAGCCAAACTATCATGACGTTGTTCAGCCACCGAAAACACCTTTTGAAAAGCAACGTAAGCCGTAT
This sequence comes from Candidatus Limiplasma sp., assembly GCA_036759285.1. Classification (GTDB taxonomy): domain Bacteria; phylum Bacteroidota; class Bacteroidia; order Bacteroidales; family F082; genus Limimorpha. Next base: position 17,451 of record DAIOUZ010000010.1, read on the forward strand.
CCATATTGCCTAACAACAACTCAAAATAAGCCAGATTCCAAAGAGATTCAAAAGCTTTGTCTTCATTTCTGGATTGCTGATAAAGATCTAAAGATCGTTTCAAGTATATTTGGGCAAGGTCAAGGTCAGAATGATAGCCATAATGAATGCCAAAAGCAAAATTGGCATCGCCATCAAGTTCAACATCATTGGTCTCATGTGCGAGTTGTATGGCTTTTTCGCTCCAATCGATACAATCATCAAACGAAAAATCGAAAAATGCTCGAGATAGTTCCATCATCGTCAGCACCTTCTCGCGCCCTTCCTGATATTGCATGATATTTTCCAGACTATCAATAGCACGCGTCTCCTCTTGAGCAAAAGCCGTCAAAGAAAAACAAAAGAAAACCAATATGTGAAACAGCCGTTTCATCAAAGAAACATATTGTAACGTTGCTCGTCGAAGATGGTGGTGCTTTCACCATGGCCTGAGTAGACTTCTGTGTCGTCAGGAAGATGGAACAATCTTTCTTTTATGCTTTTACGGAGTGTTTCATAGTTACCTCCAGGAAAGTCGGTACGCCCGATGCTGCGACAAAAAAGTGCATCGCCAGTAAAAACCCAACCTTCCATCTCGGCGTAAAGACTGACACTTCCTTCAGCATGGCCAGGGGTGCAAATGACCTCCAAAGTACTCTCCCCGACTTTTATGATTTCACCGTCTTTCAAGTCACGGTCAGGCAACTCGCACTCACCATCGAACGGCAATCCAAACATCTGTGCCTGCTGATGCGAACGCAGAAAGTCGCTTTTTACATTGGGGTGTGCCGCCACCTGAACACCGTAGCGTTTTTTCACGACAGCATTGCCAAGGATATGGTCAATGTGGCCATGTGTGTCGATGACCATCAAAGGCTTCAAGCGGCTGCTGTCAATGAAGCCAAAGAGTTCGTTTTCCTCAGACACATTGGAACAGCCAGGGTCGATGATGATACATTCTTTGGTATTGTCGTCATAAACGACATAGGTGTTTTCCGCGAAAGGGTTGAAGACAAAAGATTCTAATTGGAGCATGATTTCTGTTTAGACGCGGGACTTCGAAACGCGGGACGCGAGACCAAATCGCGCTATTTTGGGGGCAAAGATAAGGATTTTTCGGTAGTATTTAGAATTTGCCTATCTTTGTACGCTAATTATTGCGTTGATGTTGACAAGAAAGAAATACGCGATTCTCTTGATACTATTCATGGTCATGGTTCCGTTGGCTCATGCCCAGTTCTACAACGGCATGAATATGCCCTTCGGTAAGAACCGTGTACAATGGAATGACTTCCATTGGTCATATTACATGAACGACAATTTCGACGTGTATTTCTACCAAGGTGGCGACGATTTGGCCCGTTACGCTCAAGCCTACGCAAAAGACCAAATTCCCCAACTCGAAAACCGCCTCAACAGCCGCTTCGGGAAGAAAATCCAGTTCATCGTCTTCAACAGCAAGGGCGACTTCAAGCAGAGCAACATCAATCTCGACGAAGAGGAAAACGGCAACACAGGCGGCATCACCAAAATCATAGGATCAAAAGTCATCCTTTATTTTGACGGCGACTACACCCATTATGAGGCACAAATCCGTGAGGGCATCGCAAGGCTGCTGTCCAGCCAGGTGATGAATGGCACCAGCATCGGCTCGCAAATTCGCAACTCTTACCGCTACGACATCCCACAATGGTTCCAAGACGGACTTGTTGCCTACATCGCGGGCAATTGGGACAGCCATAAAGAGAGCCAACTCCAACGTGGTATTGTTTCAGGCAATTACAAAAAAATCAACCATTTGCGCGACGAAGATGCGCTGATTGCCGGATATTCATTTTGGAGCTTCATTGACGAAAAATACGGCAACAAGTCGTTCAACGATATCCTGACCTTGGCCGAAAGCACAAAAAACGTCAGGAAATCATTGCTTTATGTCACAGGGAAGGAATACAAGAAACTGATTGAGGAGTGGTATACGTTCTACAAGGCACGCTATGAGGTTCTCTTAGTCAACCAGCCCTCCGACCTGATGAAGCTGAAATACAAGAAATACCGGACGTTCACGCAACCAAGCATTAGCCCCAACGGAAGGTATATTGCCTACGTCAGCAACGACGAGGGTAAGATACGTCTTTGGCTCGAGGACCTGCAAAACGGCAAACGTCAACAGCTTTTCAAGGCCGGTTACCATTCGGACGAAAACATTGACACATCGTTTCCGTTGTTGGCATGGCATCCCAACGGAGAGATTCTGTCGTTCATACTCGAAGAGGAAGGCAAAATCCAACTCTATAACCTAGATATCAACTCGGGCAAGAAAGCCAGCACCTATCTCTTTGATTTCCAAAAGGTCAGTTCGTTTTCATACGCCCACAAGAGCCGCAAGATTGTATTGGCTGCTACCCGAATGGGCAAACCCGACATCTACGTCTATAACCTGTTTTCCAACACTTTGGAACAAATCACCAATGATTACCACACCGACCTGAACCCCGTCTTCACCTTCGACGACAGACAAATTGTGTTCAGCTCGAACCGTAACAATGACACGTTAAAGATTGACGACAAAATCGGTTTCCAGAACAAACAATTCGACCTGTATGCCTACCATTATATAAATAAAGGTGCTTTGCTTCAAAACCTGACCTGCCAACGTTTTTCAAACAACATCCTACCCGAGCCAATGAAAGACGGTAGCCTACTCTACCTGAACGACACCAGTGGCTACTACAACCTCTATCAAATTCGTTTCGATAGCGCCATCAGCCACATCGACACCGTTGTGCATTACCGCTATTTCGGTAAGAAAGAGCAACTTACAGACTATTCTGCCAACATCATCGACTATTCCTACCAACCCCGCGACCATAAAGCAGCCATGTTGATGGCTGACAAAAACGGTGAGAAATTCTTCATGTCGCCCATCCTTCGCGGACATGAGCAAAACATCAGCCAAATGAGTCCTTACGCGCAAAAGCGACTACTTAGCGAATGGATTCAAAAGGAAAAAGACACGATTATGGAGCCTATTTCCAAGCATCGTTTCTCAGCGAGTTATCGCTATTCAAGGCGCAAAAAACAAGTCGATGGTTACATGGGAAGCGATTCCGTTCAGGTGGTGCAAGACAAAGGCCCAGCCCCTAAACCACGGCAGAAAGACACCATACAGCGGCCCAACAACTATTATGTCGAGCTCTTTGCCGACCAGCTGATGAGCCAAATTGATTTCACCAGCATGAACTATAGCTACCAGCCCTTCACTGGCGGTAACGCACCCATTTATCTCAATTCGGGCTTCAACGTCTTACTTGGCACTAAAATGAAAGACCTGATGGAGGACTACAAAATCGAGCTTGGCGTGAAACTGAACACCAGCCTCACCAACAACGAATACATGCTGCGTTTCAGCGACTTCAGCAAACGCTTGGACAAGAGCATCACCCTGCACCGATTTGTCACAGACGACTATTCAAGCTATTACTATCGCACTTTCACCAATGAAGCATTCTACACACTGAGTTACCCCTTCAGTGAAATCCTCAGCCTGCGCGGCACAGCCATCTACCGCATTGACCATCAGGTCAATCTGGCCATCGACGACTACAGCTTGGCCGACAAAGACAGCTATGAGAATTGGGGCGGATTGCGGGCCGAACTCGTTTACGACAACTCCAAAAAAATCGGGACCAACCTGCTTGTGGGGTCAAGGGGGAAAATTTTCGCCGAATACTTCCAACGCATCGCCAAAAACACCAACAACATGGTTGTCGTCGGCTTCGACTACCGCCACTATACCCGCATCAGCCGCAATTTCATTTGGGCCAACCGCATCGCAGGCAGCAGCTCGTTCGGACAGCAGAAACTCATCTATTACATGGGTGGTGTCGACAATTGGATTCTGGCTTCATTCAACAAAGGTACCCCTATTGATTATTCGCAAAACTTTGCCTATCAAACCCTCGCCACCAATATGCGAGGCTTCCAGCAGAATATTCGTAATGGCAATAATTTCGTGATTTTAAATAGCGAATTGCGCTTCCCCCTGTTCAGCTATTTCATGAATCGTCCCATCAACATGCAGTTCATCAAAGATTTCCAGATTGTGGCTTTCGGTGACCTCGGCACAGCTTGGACGGGATGGAATCCCTATAGTCCCAATAACTCGCTCTTCAACACCTACATTACCGATGGCAACCTCGACATCAGCGTCACGGAGATGAAAGAGCCCATTGTGGGCGGTGTCGGTTTTGGTTTGCGCACCACCATTTTTGGATACTTCATCCGAGGCGATATGGCCTGGGGCATCGAGGATGGGAAAATCAGTGACAAGCCAAGGTTTTATGTGTCGTTCAATTTGGATTTCTAAACCATTGGCGGCTACTGTATTACAGCCTTACATCATTCGTAAAACTGATTCTGTTTCATGTAGCAGAACGCCTTCTCTGGCATAAAATGACGCACATCACGGCCTTTCTTGATGCAACCACGGATGAACGTCGATGATATCTCCAAAATCGGGGTTTTCAACACCGTGACAGACGGGTAACTGATAAGGTCTCCCCCATCGTAACCTTCGCGTGGAAAAACCAATAGCTCATAGTTGTCAAGGATCTTCTGGTATTCGCGCCAGTTCTTCAGGTTTTGGAGACTATCCATGCCACAGATGAACACGAACTCACAATCAGGGTATTGCTCCGATAGTGCAGTCAGGGTATTAATCGTGTAAGAAGGTCGGGGCAGGTGCATCTCAATGTCACTGACATGGAAACGCGAGTCATCGCCAAGGGCGAGCTGCACCATCTTGAGACGCTCATCGTCGTCCAACAGCTCATCCTTCTGCTTCAAGGGATTCTGTGGTGTGACCACAAACCAAAGCTCATCCAAGTCGGAAAACTCGACCAAATAGTTGGCCAGCATCACGTGGCCGTGATGGATGGGATTGAAAGAGCCGGAATAAATACCTACTTTTTTCATGTTATTTGTTTTATTTTAAGCGGTCCATCAATGCTTCGGCTGTGCTCTGCAACCGCAAACTCAAGGACCTTTGCAAGACTTGTTTTATTCAGCTTCAAGAAAAGCTTGTACAACTTCAAGGATTTCGTGCTTGGCGGTATCGAGGTCATCGTTGATGATGGTGCGGTCGAACTTGCCTTGGGCGAATTCGGTCTCCCATGCGGCTTTGGCGATACGCTTCTCGATTTCCTCCATCGAGTCGGTCTGACGCTTGATGAGTCGCTCGCGCAACACATCAACCGAAGGCGCCTGAATGAAAATCGAAAGGGCTTGGTCGCCATAATGTTCCTTGATATTCACACCGCCGCACACATCCACGTCGAAGGCCACATGCTTGCCCTCTTCCTGCATTTGTGCAACCACGGAGAGCAAAGTGCCATAGCAACGACCAGGATAGACCTCTTCCCATTCGAGAAACTCACCGTTTTCCACCCGCTGCTTGAATTCGTCCATGCTGAGGAAATAATACTCGCGACCGTTCACCTCCTCGCCACGGGGCGGGCGCGTGGTGGCCGAAACAGAGAAAGCCATCTCAGGAATGTTGGCCATGACGTGATTGAGCAAGGTGGTCTTGCCCGCTCCGCTGCCTCCAAGCAGAAGAACCATATGGCCGGGCTGAATATACATATGGATATCCCGCAGCAGATACTTTTTCTTGAAAAACT
>DAIOUZ010000010.1:23156-30264 GCA_036759285.1 Candidatus Limiplasma sp.
CAAGAACGTGGTGGCCGCGGGTCTTGCCCGAGCCAGATGGAGCACTGAATATCAAAAGTTTTCCTTTTTTCATAGTTGTTTCATTTTGCCATCAGCAGTCAGCCTTCAGCTATCAGCAAGTTGCTGACCGCTGATTGCTGATAGCTGATTGCTTACAAAATATTACAAACTTGCTCTTTTATCTTCTCTAATTCGTCCTTCATCTTGACGACGAGTTTCTGGATGTTCACCTCGTTGGCCTTCGAGCCCAAGGTGTTGATCTCGCGACCCATCTCCTGACTGATGAAACCGAGTTTCTTGCCTGCCTGGTCGTCGTCGCAGCTCTCGTTGAAATAGTTGCAATGCTGGCGCAGACGCACTTTCTCCTCGGTAATGTCCAGTTTCTCAAGATAATAAATCAGTTCCTGCTCAAAACGGTTTTCGTCATATTGTCCCGTAGTGGTCAGTTCGCTGAGGTTCTTCGTCAGGCGTTGTTTGATAACATCGTGACGGGTCTTTTCGTAAGGTTCCACTTCGGCAAGATAGCCCAGAATCAGTTCCACGCGGTGCAGCAAGTCTTTCTTCAAGGTGTTGCCTTCCTGGATGCGGAAGCCATCGACGATATCCAACGCTTGGTCGAGCGTTTCCGAAACCTTGGTGACAAACGCCTCATCATAATTCTCCACGGGCACGTTGAAGATGCCGGGCATCCTGAAGAGGGTGGCCGCCATATCGCTCGCCGGCGGAATACCCAACTCGGAAGAAATCGTCTCAATCTGTTCCTTATAGGCTTTCACAATGTCCTTGTCGATATGATAAGTCTGAGTCAAGTCGGTGTCGGTGACAGTGATGACCACGTCCACTTTACCGCGCTGCAACTTGGCCCCGATGGCATTACGGAAATTCAATTCGGCGAAACGAAGCTCGTTGGGTAACTTCACCTGAAGATCCAGCTGCTTGCTGTTCAGCGTTTTGATTTCAACAACAATTTTTTTGGAATGATAAACCTGCTCGGCGATGCCGTAGCCTGTCATGGAGCGAATCATAATATGCCTCTTTAGTTTTTATTCCTCCCTAAATCCCCAAGATTTGCCGTAAAGATCCGTTTGCGTACTGGCCGAAATGGCAACGTCTTTCTTCAAATTGATTCTTGAGGAAAACACCCCGTAGCCGCCACTAATATTGGTATAATCGGGAATGGTTTGGGAGAAGCCACCCGAGTTGGTGTTGATTTGGATATAATTGTAAAGCTCATCGCCACCAGCGGCGAGAGAAAGCTCAAGTGGATGATCGTCACCAGGATAAACACCGAAATGGCGTACCACATTGATAGTATCTCCACCAATGGCTTCCGTCAAAAGGGTAAACAACAGATTATCAGTATAGACGAAGTAAGAGATTTCGTTCTCAATCAACAACTCGTCAACACTTCTTACACCAAATGTATGAGTCACGCTCTTTAAAACTTCGGGGCTTCCACTTTTTTTCTCCCTATACTTAAACGCCATCTTCAACTCGTAGAAAGCCGCATTGTCAGCCAGTTTGAAGCGGACTCTGCCTGTGCCTTCACTGGGTTTGGCCTTAAACGAAAGCTGAGAATTAAGTATTTCAAAGTTCTCGCCACCTACAATTCCAGTCTCAGAATTTATAGTATCTTTGTCCTTTATCACCTCCAACTTATATTTGTACTTGTTACTATGTGAGTTGACATTAAAGCGTTCGGTGGTGTAATACACTTTTTGGTCAGGAGCATAGAAGATGCCCTCTTGTTTGTTATGCACCGTAATGGTATCGAGTACGATGGCGCGACCTGTAGGGGTATATTGGTTACCATAGACATTCTTGTACTCAACGATTCGGGCATCGAGTTTACCTGGATAGTTGCATGAGTCTTCAATCAGCGCAATTTCGTTGGCATTGATAAGACCATCGTTACTGCCCGAAAAGGCCCTATTGATTCTGATGAAGTTAGTGTCTTTAGTAGCATCGAGCAAGCCGTAAACCACAGGGATTTCCTTATAGTCGGCATAAAGCTCCACATCGGTAGTGCAAGAAGCGAAAAAACCCAACAGCACTGTCAGAGAAAGGAAAATTTGAATCTTTTTCATCGGTATTATCTGTTTCTTAGAATTTGCAAAAATAGCTATTTTTCTGATTGCAACACCATTTCGAACAAATTAATGGCCTTTAAAGCCCCATGACTCCTTGCCATAAAGGTCTCGCAAAGCATTGTAGGTAAGCCGCATCTCTTTTCTAATCGTGGTACGCGAAGAGAATAAGCCATAACCGCCCTTGATGTTGGTATAAGTTGAAACGAGGGTCAACGGGCTGTTCATTTGCGCCTGATTTGCAATATAATAGTTGTTCAACTCATCGCCACCGGCACTGATGGATAAGATCAAATCATCATAATAGCGCACGACATGGGGATGGTTGGGATTGACAATCGTATCGCCACCTATGGCATCGGCAAGCGCATTAAACAGCCAATTTAGGGAATACTCTTGATAATAGGTGTTTTCTGTGTTATCAACCTTGTAAAAATATTCAAGTGACTGAGTGCCAAACGAGTAGATAACGCTTTTGTATTTCGTCGCCTGTCCAACATATTCTTCACGATAATTAAACTGCATATTGATATCGTAAAGTGAAGCCGCGCCGTCGGCCCTGAAAAGAATCTTTCCTTTGGCATCTGTATGTTGGATTTGGAAATTGGCGCTGGTCGACACGATGGCGAAATCTTCATTGCCAACCATGCTAGTCTGCGCCGTGATGGTATCGCCATCTAGTTTTTTGATGAACAGTTGGTATCTATAGTTGTTTCCTGCACTTCCTGCATTGAACGGCTCCGTGGTGTAATAAACAAGTTGGTGAGGCGCATAAAAAGTGCCTTCTTCTTTGTTGTGTATGGTCATCGTGTCGAGCACAATCTCACGGTTGGTGGGTTCGTAGGGACCACCATCGGTGTTTTTCAACTCAATGATGCGAACGTCAAGTTTGCCCGGATAGTTGCAGGAATCCGCTATCAAAGCCACCTCATTCGCATTAATGTGATGGTCGTTTGTGCCACAAAAAGCGCGGGTTATCTTCACATAATTGGTGTCAGCACGAGGGTTAAGCATGGCAAAAACGATGGCTATGTCCTTGTATTCGGCATAGATATCCACATCGGTAGTGCAAGAAGAGAAAACACCCATCAGCACTGACAGCGAAAGGAAAAGTTCCAGCTTTTTCATCGGTATGAGTTGTTTTTAGTTTTGTAAATAGTACTCTTGGTGATAATAGCTTTATTTTATGTCATCGGTCTTTGAATCCCCACGACTCCATGCCATAAAGGTCTCGCAAAGCGCTAGCGGAAAGCTTCGTTTTCTTCTCGATGGTGGTACGCGATGAGAACAGCCCATAGCCGCCAGTGATATTGGTATAAGTGGAAATGAGGGCTATCGGACTACTCAGTTGGGCTTGATTTGCAAGATAATAGTAGTTCAGCTCGTCGCCACCCGCACTGATGGAAATGACAAAATCATCAAAATAGCGTACTACATTGGGATGATTGGCATCCACTACGGTATCTCCGCCAATGGCATTTCCCAGCGCATTGAACAACCAATTGAGGGAATACTCCAAATAATACAAATTACCCGTGAGTTGTTCGTATTCATTAATAGGTTTGGTGCCAAACGAACGGCTGACATGCTTACACTTCATCTCCTGACCAGCCAACTGCTCGCGATAGTTGAACTGCATCTTGACATCGTATAGCGAAGCCGATCCGTCAGCTTTGAAAAGGATTTTTCCCATGGCATCCGTATGATCAATTTGAAAATTGGTGCTTCCCGATTCGATGGTGAACTCCTCATTGCCGACTATGCTAGTCTGGGCCGTGACCGTGTCGCCATCTGGTTTAATGATAACGAGACGGTACTTATACTTGTTTCCGCCAGCCCCGACATTGAACTGTTCCGTAGTGTAATAGACAAGCTGATGCGGCGCATAAAACGTCCCCTCCTGCTTGTTGTGTATGGTCATCGTGTCGAGCACAATTTCACGGTTGGTGGGTTCGTAGGGACCACCATGAGTGTTTTTCAACTCGAGGATTCGGACATCAAGCTTGCCCGGATAGTTGCTTGAATCGTAAATCAAGGCAACCTCGTTGGCATTAATGAGATCGTCATTTGAGCCACAAAAAGCACGGGTTATCTTCACATAATTGGTGTCGGTTCGAGCGTTAAGCATGGCATAAATGATGGGCACGTCCTTGTATTCAGCATACATATTCACATCTGTTGAGCATGAGGCTAAAACAGAGATAAACAAGATGAAAATCAAGATAAAGCGTGTGTATTTCATGTTGAATTATATTTTTGTATGCTGCAAAAATAGCGTTTTTTTGTATTCCTGCAAATTATTTTACAGAATTTTTTATTTTTGTCCCCAATAAGACAAAAGTAAAAACAAGGTTCCTGAACCTGTGGTCCCTGAGCAGGGCCAAAGGGTCGAAGGACCCGTTCCAAAACATTAACCCTATGAAGAAAACTACTTTACTCGCATTGTTCTGCTTTTTGGCCTTCACATTGACGGCCCAAGTGGAATACATTTACGACTTCAACAGCCTCACCGAAGGCTCGCAAAACCTTAACGGACAGGACGGTTGGGTGACGCATTACCAGACCGCCACCTCGTCGCAAGACTTCGACGTTTCGTATGTCTGCGGCTCCGACATGGCTCCCGACGAGAGCATGGCCATCTGGTATCCCTACGGCGGCTCAGGCGTAGGCCGCACGGCCACACGCAAGGCCTCGTCCAATTTTAACTTCAGTTTCCAAGGCGGTGGTATCATGGACCTTGAGATCGACATGAACCGCACCTGGTGGGGCTCGTTCTTCGGCGTGGGCCTTGATGCTGACGGCGACGGCCACATCTTGCCTGGCATGACCGACCCTGACGGCGGCGTGTATCTCTTCATCAAGAGCCAAGGCGACAGCGGCCACGCCAGAGTGCACCTGCCCGACGGCAGCAATATCCCCTTCGACTATGAAGAAGGCGGCTGGACCCGTTACAAGATGTCGTTCGACTTCACGGCCTACGACGGCGCGGGTGCGGTGACAGTGTTCGTGAAACCTGGCTGCGAAGGCGAATGGATTCAGATGGCAGGCTGCACCAATGTCTGCATGAACCTCACCCCTGGTAGCGGCGACAAGAACGACTACCAAGTGTGGGATGGTCTCTTCTTCCACTCGCAAGGCGGCACAGGCGGCTTCGACAACCTCCTCGTGCGTCAGCAGCCCGACGGCAACGCCCAACTCATCGAGATGGCCGACATTCCGAATCAGCTGATCTTCAACGACCCAATCACTTTGGAAGCCACTGCTTCGTCAGGACTGCCCGTCAGCTTCGAGATGATGGAAGGCCCCGCCACCATCGACGGCAACATTTTGACCTTGACTGGCGAAACGGGCATCGTGAAACTGAAAGCCACCCAAGCCGGCGATGCCAACTGGCTGCCCGCTCCTGATGTGGTGAAGAGTTTTGAGGTCGTGGACCCGTATGCTTACGATCCGCAAGTGAAGATTCGCAGACCTTACGAAAGCACTCAAGTCTATTTGAATGAAATTCATCCTGTTATGATAGTCGTTTCTGCTTATATCGAGCATCCCGAAGTCATCAAGTTCACCGATATCACTGCAAGCGTCGACGGACAAGAAATCCCGCTTCAAACCGACTACCCCGAGGATCCTGATAACGGCTATTATTACGGTTTCTGGACACCTGCTGGCTTTGGCGACTACGACATGAACGTCAGCGTGACCCAGACGGGCGACAAGACCACGACTTTCAGCAACAGTTTTGAGGTCACAAGCACCATCGACAGCCATTTGGATGTGTTGACGATGAACGGCGACTTGGTGTGTACCCCAAACCAACATAGCGCAAAAGGCGAATACATCTTCCCGTCGCATGTAGGTGCTTTCAATGAAATTCTGGCCCATTTCGATTACAATTGCGTGAACGGCAACTGTGATACCTACGACCGCATAGGTGGTGTGAAGGTGCGCAACTATCGTGGCGAGTGGGTTGAGTTGTTCCGTTACATCACGCCCTTCGGTGTGCAATGCCAAGACGACGTGGACGTGAGCGACTACACAACCCAGCTGCAAGGCTTGGTGGAGATGGAGTATTATATGGAACTCTGGAACGGCAGTGGCTCCAATCCCAATTTGGTTTTCAGCTTCACCAAGGGCACACCCGAATACCTCTATGCCGATGTGGACGAGATTTGGTTTGGCACCTTCGCCTTTGGCGACTATGCCAACCAACAGCCCGTGCCCGTCGTAGACTACACCTTTAGTGACAAAGCAGAGGCCGCCAAGCTGAAGATCACGACGACCGGCCACAACTGGAGCAGCGGTACCAACAACTGCTACAACACGGGCAACGCTGCTGAGTTCCTTGACGCCACGCACCACATCTTCGTGAACGGCCAAAACAAATACGACCAGCATCTGTGGCGCACCTGCAGTCCCAATCCCGCGGGCTGCCAACCCCAAAATGGCACTTGGGCTTACAACCGCAGCGGATGGTGCCCGGGCAGCATCGGCATGGTGTGGGATTTCGACCTTTCGGAATACCTCGCTGCTGGACAAGCCGAGTTGTTTTACCAGTTCGACCCAACCTACCTTGATCTCTGCCATCCCAACCATCCCGACTGTGTCGACGGTGTGACCTGCACCGAATGTGCCGCACCCGACAATCCAGTCTTGCGCGTGGCGGGAAAGGTGATCACCTTCAGCAACGATGAAGACCTGTTAGTGAGTGTCCACGAAGGCCATGCCGAGCCCGCTTTCCATGCGGAGATTTATCCCAATCCTGCCAAAGGGCAGTTCACCCTTCGCACCGACTACGACAAGGGAGCCGTCAGCGTGATGATGCTCAATATGTATGGCCAGATGGTGATGTTCTTCACCGTCGAAGGCCAGCGTACTATTGATGTGAGTCGTTTGCCTGCTGGGGTTTATACGGTGCAGATGCTGGGAGGGAGCGTGGTTACACAGAAAGTGGTGGTGGAATAGTCTTATTCCTTCACCACCTTCCTCACGCACTTGCGGCCTTCGCTGTCGGTGATGTTGAC
>DAIOUZ010000011.1:0-14007 GCA_036759285.1 Candidatus Limiplasma sp.
GTGTTTGAGGAAAAATTAATTCCTTCTACTGTCAGATAATTCTCTGTGTCTTCAACATTAAATATTATATTTTCATTTATAACCGTAGGATGCACACCCGAAACAGTGTCCTCCACGCAGCCCGCACCACGCAAAGTGATAGCTTTGGTGATGGTAGTCGGGGCAAAGCTGCCGGAAGAGAGGGTGATGATGTCACCCGTTTCAGCATCTTCATGGGCATCCACCAAAGCATTTGCGCCATAATAGAAACTGATGTCATCACCATGCTTCAGGGTGGCTACAAGGGTTTGAGCAAGTGCGTTCTTCATCCCCGCCACGCTCAGCAGCAGGACGAACAAGGCGGCACTCAGCGCCTTTCCGAATTGTAAAGTTCTTACTTTCATTGATTTAGATTTTAATGTTATAATTTTGATGTTATGTAAAATTCAAAGTTTTAAAAGTTCGTCAACTTTAGTTTTTAAATGCTACTTTATGGATTTCTCGCGGACAAATGTAAGGAGAAACCTTGGGGAAAACAAAGGAAAAATGACAGGATTTTGTGAAAACCATTGTTTTTGTAAAAATATCAAGAACTTATATGAATCAGCAACTTTTCATAAATTCTGCATGATAAAAAATGCAATTTTTCAAAAACTGCATGATTTTTATTGCAATTTTGCATCAGTTCGCTCCATAACCCCTATTTTTGCACCCAGAAAGTTCTCAAAAGTCTGTGCTTATGTCAGCATCCTCTGAAAACCAAGAAGAAATCATTTATTCGGAAGAGACCGAGAAAGAAACCGACAAAAAATGCCCCAACTGTGGTGCCACGGTAGTCTTTGACCCAGCCACGGGTGGCTTACATTGCGAGTATTGCGGCTACACATGCGAACTGCCCAAGGCTGAGGCCGAAAGCGAAATCTGTGAGATGGACTTTGAATCGGCTCTGCACACCGAAAGCTTCAACTGGGGGGAACAGAAAAAAACGGTAAAATGCACGCACTGCGGTGCAGTGACCATCTACGATGCTCTTGAGACCGCCGCCGTTTGTCCTTTCTGCGGCTCCACTAACGTCATGCCTGCCGCCAACGAGAATACCATCGCCCCTGGTGCGGTGTGTCCCTTCGCCATTACCAAAGACCAAGCCAGCGAACATTTCTCAGCCTGGATGAAGCGCAAGTTTTTTGCCCCTTCGAAAGCCAAGGAAAGCGCTCGTCCCGAAGCCTTTCAAGGGGTGTATCTTCCTTACTGGACATACGACGCACAGACTACTTCCAATTTCACCGCCCGTGCCGGTTACGACAGAACGGTAAAAGACAAGGAAGGCCATAGCCGCGTCGAGACCGACTGGCGCCGCGTCAACGGCGTGCATCAGGAGTTGTTCGACGATGTGACCGTCATGGCTTCCAAACGACAAGAAAACTCGGGCGTAAAAGCCTGCGGACCTTTCGACTTCTCGAAACTGATACCTTACACCCCGAAAGTAGTAGCGGGGTTCATCGCCGAGCGTTATTCCATCGGATTGAAAGAAGGTTGGGAATCGGCACAAAAAATCATGCAGTTCCGCCTTCGTTCCAATATCTCCGACCATGTACGCAAACATTGGAGAGCCAACCGCGCCGACTCCGTTAAGTTCTCGACACTTTACAGCAACATCACCTACAAATATATCCTTGTCCCGATTTGGATTTCCTCGTTCAAGTACAAGGACAAAATCTATCAATTTGCCGTGAACGGTCAGACGGGCAAGGTGGGTGGCAAAACGCCTGTTTCAGGATGGAGGGTCTTTTTGGTCATCCTTCTTGCTGCCGCAGCCTTGTTTGCCTTACTATATTATTCGAAATAATTTCAGTCCTATTGTTTTATTTCCTATCTTTGACCCCGAAAAACGACTCTTTTATGACTGAAACAAACAGCAAATGGTTGGTAGTCGTCAACCCAATGGCCTCTGTAGGAAAGTCAGGAAAGGACTGGCCTGAGATTAAGCAAACACTTATCAATGAGGGCATTGAGTTCGACGATGTGTTGACCGAATATCCCCGACATGCTATTGAAATCGTGCGCAACGCCATCGTGGAGAAAGGCTATCGCAAGTTTATCGCTGTGGGCGGCGACGGCACCAACAATGAAGTCATCAACGGTATTTTTACTCAAGATGTGGTGCCCACCACCGAAATCACCATGGCAGCTTGTCCTATTGGGACGGGCAACGACTGGCGGCGTACTTTTGACATTCCATTAGAATATGACCAAGTCGCCAAAATCATTAAGGCTGGACACACTTTTGCGCATGATATTGGCAAATTGACCTATTATGACAACGGCGACACGCGTATCCGTTATTTTCTCAATGCCGCCGGAACCGGACTTGACGAGATGGTGTGCCACTCGACCAATGTTATGAAGCAACAAGGTAAAGGAGGCACAATCCGGTATCTGATCAGTTTGGTGAAGTGTGTGTTGACATACAAAGTCACCCATATCCAACTTACCATTGATGATGAGCTTGTATTCGACGACTATATCCTAAACCTTTCCATCGGCAATGGTCGTTTCAACGGAGGTGGCATGATGACCATGCCCAATGCCATCCCCGACGATGGTTTATTTGATGTCACAGTCATCAAGAAAATCTCCATGTTCAAGTTTGCTGCCAATGTAAAAAATGTCTATGATGGCAGTTTTATCAATAAAATCGATGAAGTAAAGACTTTCAGAGGAAAGAAAATCCACATTGTTTCCATTCCACCTCATTCATTAAAAGTGGAAACCGAAGGCGAAAACCTTAACAATTCGCCTTTCGATTTTGAGGTATTGCCGAAGGCCATTAATATGGTCATTCCTAAGGATAGAGGCCAAAAGACAAAGACGAAGAAAAGTCGTTTCAAGAAATTCAAGAAAAAAGCAAAGAAATAATCATCTTATAAAAATCAAATACCATGACAAACATCGATCAAATCAATTTTGAAAACAAGCGCGTGGTTATCCGCGTCGATTTTAATGTCCCGCTGGACGACAACTTCAACATCACCGACGACACCCGTATGCGTGCCGCCTTGCCTACTATTAATAAGGTCTTGAACGACAAAGGCATGGTCGTGCTGATGTCGCACCTCGGCCGCCCGAAGAAGAACCCTGATCCGAAGTATTCCATCAAGCCGATTATCAAGCATTTGGAAGAGCTTTTGGGCCGTCCAGTGCAATTTGCCACCGACTGCATGAAAGCCGCCGACCAAGTGGCCGTCATGAAACCTGGTGAAGTACTTGTGCTTGAAAACCTCCGTTTCTATGCTGAGGAAGAAGGCAAACCGCGTGGCATCGAGAAAGGCGAGGAAGGCTACGACGAAGCCAAGAAAGCCGTCAAAGCCTCGCAAAAAGAATTCACCAAGACCCTTGCCGGCTATGGCGAATATTACATCAACGATGCCTTTGGCACCGCCCACCGCGCCCATGCTTCCACCGCTTTGATTGCCGACTATTTCGATGCCGACCATAAGATGTTCGGTTACCTGATGGGCAAGGAAGTCGCTGCCGTCAACAAGGTGATGAACGAAATTCAGCATCCCTTCACCGCCATCATGGGTGGCTCGAAAGTTTCCACGAAGATTGAAATCATCGAGAACCTGCTCACCAAGGTCGACAACCTCATCCTCTGCGGTGGTATGACCTACACCTTCAAGAAAGCTCTAGGCGGCAAGATCGGCAACTCCATCTGCGAAGACGATAAACTTGACCTCGCTCTCGACATCCTTGCCAAGGCTAAGGAAAAGGGCGTCAACCTCGTTTTGGCCATTGACTGCGTAGTTGGTGACAAGTTCGGCAACGATGCTAACACCCAAGTCGTTGACCCGATGAACATTCCCGAAGGCTGGGAAGGCATGGACATTGGTCCGAAGACCCGTGAACTCTTCGCCAACGTCATCAAAGGCTCGAAGACCATCCTCTGGAACGGTCCCTGCGGTGTGTTTGAGTTCGACACCTTCGCCAAAGGCTCCAAGGCCATCGCTGAAGCCATTGCGGCAGCTACCAAGGACGGTGCTTTCTCGCTTATCGGCGGCGGTGACTCTGTGGCTTGCATCAACAAGTTCGGCCTGGCTGACCAAGTGAGTTATGTCTCCACTGGCGGCGGTGCTCTGCTTGAAGCCATCGAAGGCAAAGAATTGCCTGGTATTGCGGCAATTAAGAAGTGATTTTGATTCACACTTTGTATCAAAAAAGGCAGTTTTGACTGCCTTTTTTTATTCTAAAAAGTAAAAAATAATATCAATTTTTATTTCTATAAAGTAAAAAATTATTCTAAAATTTGTTTTTCTAAAGTAAAAAATCGTATTTTTGCAGCGGATAAATAGAAAACAATGGATAACTTGTTCAAAACCTATGGTCGCTTGTTGGCAGATACCGATTTAAGCTTTACCAGATACCTTTATGATAAAATCAATTGGGACAACCGATTGATTGTCATAAAGGGAGCGAAGGGTGTAGGCAAAACAACTATGTTGCTGCAACACATTAAACGTACATTTCCAAATGCCGAAAAAGCTTTGTATGTCTCCTTGGATCATATTTGGTTTGCCAACCATACCCTTCTCGAATTGGCGGAATATTTTTATACACACGGTGGTACACACCTCTTTTTGGACGAAGTCCACAAATACAAAAACTGGCAGCAGGAGGTCAAGAACATTTACGATTCCTACCCTCACTTGCATCTTGTGGTAACGGGTTCTTCTATGTTGAAATTGGAAGAGTCGCTAATCGCTGACTTGTCACGTCGCCATCGTTCCTATACCATGGAAGGACTTTCGTTCAGGGAATACTTGAAATTGGAACAGGTAGCCGACCTGCCTGTGTTATCTTTGGAAACTATTTTGAACAATCATTTCACGGAAGCTTCGGAAATTACTTCTAAGACAAAAGTACTACAATATTTTGAAAAATACTTGGAATCAGGCTATTATCCATTTTATAGAGAAGAAGGCGATGGCTTCCCCGACAGGTTACAACAGGTTATAGATACAGTTGTCAATACAGAAATCCCTGCTGTGAGCCATATTGAATACGAATCGGTTTATAAGGTCAAACAGCTTTTGGCAATTCTGGCTGAAATGAAGCCTTATACCTTAAATATTTCAGCACTTTGCACAACATTACAATCATCGCGCAACAATGTATTAAAGCTTTTGGACTTGATGGATAAGGCTGCTTTAGTGCGGCGACTTTATGCCACAGAAAGCGGTATGAATATGTTGACAAAGCCGGAAAAAATACTCTTTTACAATACCAACTTAATGTATTGCCTGACCTCTCAAGTCGATTCTAGAACCATGCGCGAAACTTATCTTGCTTCACAAGTTGGTGTCGACCACAAACTCTATATGCCTAACAAAGGTGATGTGGTTGTGGATGGTAAATGGCTCTTTGAGGTGGGTGGAAAACAGAAAGGTTTTTCACAAATCAAGGACATCAAAGACAGTTTTGTTGTTAGCGACAATATGGAAATAGGCCATGGAAACAAAATTCCATTATGGCTATTCGGATTGTTATACTAAAATGTATTATTTTTGTGTCAAATTTATTGTATCATGTATAAACATCAACATCATTTCAGAAAACAAGCAATTCTTTATTTCATTAAAAAAGCAACCTTAATCATTTTATTAATGGTTTGCTTCACTTCCATGCTGAACGCTCAATGGACAAGCCCAGGCAACGGCACCACCTACACTATGCCTGATCTCGTAGCGGCATCAAATGGTGTGGTAACAAACACCGGCAATGTGTTCACCGTTAATGCCGATTTGACGATTTCGGAAAATGATATCTTGAACATTGATGACCAAGTGTCGAGAATCGATGCTCCTGGTGTACTGATAACTATCAAAGGTTCAATGGTTTGCTATAATTCCGAAACAAACAGAGTGAAGATTTATGGCACTATGACGAGCCAGTTCAGCATGAGATTTGAGAACGCTACCAATTGCAACCTCAAACACATGTATTTTTCAGACGGTAGCGGCATTAAAGTCGTTGAATCTGAAGTGACTTTCGATGATGTCAAGTTTCTGTATTTCACCCGCGACTATGCGAGTGCCGTTATCGACATCTTTAATTGCGATCCGGTGATTAAGGATTGTTATTTCCAAGATAATGAAGGTGCTGCCATCAGCTCGCCAGCCAACGGTCAGAGCTCTCCGCAGATTCTGAATAACTCATTGGATGCCAATGTGAACGGAATCAATAGTCCGCAAATTAATCTTGGACCTGGAGGCGAGGACACCATTCGTATCGTGGGCAATACCATTGACGATCACTGGGCTCAATGGCACGTCGGGGGTATCTCGGTCGCTGACCTCATGGGTGTCGGCTCGACAAAAGTGCTTCTGAAAGACAATATCGTTAAGGAAGGCCGTTACGGCTACAACCAGCAAGGTGCCACTATCTCATCGGTAATTGTGGGTAATCAATTTATCGACAACTTTAACGAAGAAAATCCGATGAATGGTGGTAGCGGTATCTCGATTTACGGCACTACCGTCAATAATAAAGCTGTGTTGCGTGACAATGTGATTACCGGAAACTTATGGGGTATTACCGCGATTTATCTGCATGATATCGATATGGGTACCGAAGACGATTGGGGCAATAATGTAATTCATGACAACTACAATAGCGGTACGGTGTACGACTTGTACAACAACTCAACCTGTGATATTATGGCCGTCGGAAATAGTTGGGGCACAACGAATGAGGAGTTCATCGAAAACCATATCGTTCACCAATATGACGACCCGAGTCTGGGATTGGTTACGTTTATTCCTTTCATCGGCTATGATGCTGTGAATGAGGTAAAAACCACTTCTTTTGAAATGTGGCCGAATCCTGTTTCTAATGGCGATTTCACCCTCACACTCGAAAAAGCCATGTCTTCCGAGGTAGTAATTTACAACATCAATGGACAGATTGTAAAATCGCAACAAGTTGATAATTTGGTTAATACCATCAATATTGAAGCATTAGAATCTGGCGTTTATGTAGTTGAAGTGAAGAATGCTGAAAAAAGAATCGTCAAGAGATTAATAATCAAATAATTATGTCCAAAACCATTGTCAATATCATAGATAAAAGCAACCCGATGCCGGCTTATTTGTTCACTAGGGAATATTATGAAGAAGGCGACGAACTGCTTTTTATTTCCAACGAAGAAGAAGCCGACTGTATTGATCATCTGGCTCAGCAGCTTGGAGTTGAAGAACCGCTTGTCAAACGCATTATCGTCAAACGGCATGAGGACAAAATGCTCTACGAGTACATCTGTCGCACCATCAAAAGCGAGCTGAATCCCGACACGCAATATTATCTTAACCTGGCTGGCGGTAACCGTTACATGACTTTGTCTGTGCAGCATGTGTTTGAGGAGTTCAACACCTTGTTTTACTACACGCAAACCCGTGAGAACCTGATTGTCAAGACCATCTTCGACCACAGCATCTATGATGATGACGATGAGGTGTTTCCTATCAAACACCGCATGACATTGAAGGAATATTTTGGCCTTTATGGATTGCAAAGTGATGTAGACGAACCACGCAAACAGGTGAAGGAAACGGCTTTTTCGCAGCATTTGTTCACCATGTTCTCTCAGAATTTGTTAGGTCGTGCAGATTTCGAGGTGATGACCACGTTACGCGAGAAGTACCGTAATTGGAACTATCTTCGTATCTCGGATGCCGAAAAACCCGTCAAGGACTACATGACGCCCATCCCGACACTGAATAAGTTCTTGAATTACATCGGTTTCAAGCCCGAAAGAAACGACTCGTTGCAAAGTTATGAGATGGAGTATCTTACAGGAGGATGGTTTGAGGAATATGTCTATGCACTCATCAAAGAGGTGCTCAAACCCGACGACATCGCTATGGGCGTGCATATCTCGAATGGCATTATCAAACACAACAACGAGCTGGATGTGTGCTTCATGAAGGCCAACAAATTGTTTGTCATCGAGTGTAAGACGGGAGTGACCAGCGAGAGCCTCTTCAATGAGATTGTCTACAAGGTCTGCGCCTTGAAGGAAGTGTTGCTTGGCACGAGTAATTCCTACATCTTCTCGCTCAAGAAAGACCACAAAGGTGGCTGGAAAAAGACGGCTAAATACATGGGCATCACCTTCTGCGACTGGCTTAATCTGACCAAGCCCGAACTGTTGAAAAACATTCTGAAGTCAATGGATAAGATTGCCAAGGAAAGTTAGAAGTGTGGGGCTTTATTATTATGTGTACCAGCGGCGGCATGTAAGCGTTACCCAATTGTAACTTTTACAGCCGCCGCATTTAATTTTATGTCTTTACTCCATTTCCCGAGCGAAGCGAGGGGAATCTCTATTGCTTCACTACTTTCTTCACACATTTCCGCCCTTTGCTGTCGGTGATGTTGACGAAATAGATGCCTGTTGGCAAGTTGGCGATGTCGATTTGTATAGTTTCACCCTCGCCTTGTACCATGGCCACGAGCTGCCCGAGCGTGTTGACGACCTCGGCGGATTTCAAATCCTTGCCCATGACGGTGACGAGGCCTGTGGTTGGATTGGGATGGAGGGTGGCAAAAGCGATATCTGAGTTTTCATCCACATCATCCCATGTGAAATCCGTCTGGCCTACACGTAATGGATAGTTAAGAACGGTGCAATAGGCCACGCGATAGATGGTAAAATCAATATCATAAGGGCCAAAACCCCATTCGTCCATCTCTGTCGCGTTTGCGGAAACTTCAATCCAGCCCCAACAATAGTCTTCTTTTTCCAAATCCGGCTGAAAACGTATGCCAATAAATTCATGATAATAGCCCATCTCAGCATATTTTGCACTTGGCCACATGTTGAGTTGGTAAAGAGTGTCTCCTATCTGTCCTAAAGGAATCCGCCAAAAGCTATAGTTTTGATAATATGGCCCATAATAATATCCTTCGGGAAGAAGCTCAACGCTAATAGTGTGAGCATACTCATATCTGCCACGAAAAAGCAAATCGTTCTCTCCATCCTGGTTTATCTCCAAAAGAATCGGCGTGTCCAAGTTTGTATATCCAGAATGGAAATCTTTATTCAAATCCGGTTCGAAATCAGTATAGATGATTTCGCCTTCCTGGGCTTGAAGGCTTGCTGTGGCCATAACGGCCAACAATAGGGTAAACAATATCTTTTTCATCTCGTGTAGTTTTAAGTAACTATTCAAAATTAAACTGCATATAATAGATTCCCCTAGCGGGGAATGGAGTTAAGTCATAGTTATTAAGCGGCGGCATAAACAAGTTGACTATTCGTAAGCTCTACAAGCCGCCGCATGTAAAAAAACGAACGAACTCCATTCCCTGCAAGGGGAATCTCAACAAGTTGATTATGTAAACTAAATCTGTTCATCTACTTTATAGGTTTGAATTTTGCTGCAAATGTAGGACAAAGACACCTGCTTGTCAAGAAAATGATGGTACGAAAAAGTACGGATTTTTGATTAACGTCTTGGAAATCAATTTTGTATTGTCTCGTATGCAAAACTGCAAATTGAAGTGGAAAGCGGTTCATCCATGTCGAAAAACGCCTTTAGCTTACGGCTGCGGTCGGAAACCGTTGAATAGGCCTTTTGCATCAAGGCGGCAATATCGGCATCGGTCAAGCCGAGCAAATAAAGGCAGCAGTAGTCCAGGTCACTATTGGTAAGCTCAGGATAAGCCTTCTTGAGACGGACGGTAAATTGTCCGAAATGGCGGTCGGCAGCCAAACGCAAATCCAACAGCTGTTGCTTGTCCAAGGCATAATCCTTATAATAGACATAATCCACCTTCGACTTGAACTGACCTTCGTTCACCCGATCCATGATGAGGCGGCAAATGGGTTCATCGGTAAACAAGGCGGCTTGTTCGGCCGTCGCAGTCGCGTCTTCTCGTTGCCCGAGTTGGCCTTTCAACTCACGCAATTCCTTATTGCTTCGCTTCAAGCGACCCGAAAGTGCTGCTTGATTCATCTTGTGAGCATGACGTTCAGATTCTATCAATGTTTCAAGTTTTTGTTTGCGTTGTCTATTTTTAAAATATAACAGGCTAATAATCAGTGTCATGAAAAGTATCCCAACTATGACTATCAACATCTGTTTGTTATGTTTTCCTATCTCTTTTTTGTGCTGTCTTTCCAATCTTTTTTGGCTATAAGTTTTATAAAGTTCTGTCAGTTGTGACTTTATTTCACTTTGGTTCTCCTCTTGATTGGCAAATGGAACTAAAAACTCGGTATATTCATGCATTTCTGAAATTCTTCCTTTAACCTTGCTAATCTCTGCCAATCGTTCAGCAGCTTGTTTTTTGGTAACAATGCTAGATGTTTCACAGTAAACCATGTTTAAATAATGCCAAGCCGAATCAAATAGTTTCTCATGATAACATAATTCACCAATGAATGCACAACGAGCTAAGCGTTCTGTATTGTTCTCTGATTGTAAAAGCAATTTCTTTAATTGTAGTATTATCACATCAGCTTGCAAAGAGTCTTTCTTGTATTCCATATAAGTGGCAATATCTCTAAACAATATAGTGTTTGTGTCATCCAGGACAGACATTGCCATTCTATAATAACAATCCGCACTGTCCAATTTTTCCATCATATCATAATTTGTCCCTATCTTGTTCAATACCCATGACAAATGCCAACGCGGTAATTCAAGTTTCCTATAATAAGGAAGAGAACATTGCGCAAAATAAATAGTCTGTTCATGTAAATAAAGGTCGGAAAACAAAGCTGCCAAATGCGTATATGTCAACGCCATAAACCTTGCTTTCTCTCCTACTAAATCCTTCTCTTGAAAGCGGTTTTCCATCACCTCCAATGCCTTCATGTATTCCTTACATGCCTCTACCACACTGTCGTTTTCATAATACCCTACACCATTAATATAATGGGCGCGGGCGGAGAGGAAGGCAATGCGATTGGACGGCCCTTCGACGCTTCGACCATGCTCAGCGACCACAGGTTCAGGGACCTGCGTGATACTGTCGAAATACGCCACCGCCTGCAATAATTCCTTGCGGTTGGTTTGCTCAAAGTCATTTTTATAAAGCAATTCTGAAATCAGCACCTGACAATAGTGCCCGTCGAAGGTATCAAGCTTTTCCGCCTCAGGACTAACAACAAACTCCTGCAACAACACAAAAGCACTGTCAGGTTGCCGCCACATTAGCGAGTCAATCTCCGCCAATGCCGCATGAGTTTCGCTACCCTGCCTTTCCATCTGCTGCGTCTTTTCTCTTCCACAATGGGGAAAAAACAACAGCACCAACACGATACATATAACATCCAAACACCTTTTCATTTCACACTTAACGAAAGATGCTTCAAAGATACGACATTTTTATGCATCAACATAATTTGTAAATCACTTGTCAGCATTATAAAACATCACCTTTTCATTTGTTACTATCAGACGAGAGGTTAAACTGAAAAACATCGCCCGATTGTCGTCAAAATGTCCAGCTGGGAAACCGAAACAAAGCGGATAGTCATATTCTGACACTACTTCGGCTATCACTTCCTCAACACTTTGGCCAAAGGGATGCGTGTTGTCGTGGATCTGCGTCAAGCCTCCAACGACAAGACCTTTTAGTTGCTCCAGCTTCCCCGCACGTTTCAAGGCTCGCATCATCCTGTCAATGTGATAGATATATTCATCAACTTCCTCAATGAAAAGGATTTTGTCCTCCAAATCCGGAAAGGTAGGAGAACCCATCATGCCATATAATACCGACAAATTCCCGCCTACAAACTCGCCTTCCATCTGTCCCATTCGGTTTTGAGAATGTGTTGGAAACTCGTATTGCAAAGCTTGGCCCGTCAAGGCATCGAAGAGGGACTGTTTGGCTTCAGGTGTCTTGTTGGCAAAATAGAAAGGCATGGAGGCATGCAGACTGGGAACGCCCAAACGGCTTAGTTTTCCATGCAGCACCGTGCCATCACTGAAACCCACTATCCACTTAGGATGCTCCAAAAATCGAGTGAAATCCAACTTGTCGATAATTCGGATGCTGCCGTAACCTCCACGTGCTATCCAAATGGCGGAAATATCCTCGTTATCAAGATATTGCTGAAACACGGCTGCACGGAAATCGTCGTCACCGGCAAAGATATGATGCGCTGCATAAAGCCTGTCGTCATACACGGGAACAAAGCCTTTTTCTTTCAGCCAATTGATGGCATATTCCATCTCTTCAGGCTTGACCATTCGAGCTGGAGCGGCAATGCCTACCTTTGAACCCTGTTTTAAATAAGGAATCTGCTTCATTCTCTAACGATTTCGGTTTCATCCAAGGCTTCGCCATCGTATTTCACTTCCTTACCTTGGTCGTAAGTGACCGTGAAATACAACTCGCCTGTCTCCAAGTATTTTTTCCAGTCGCCGTGTTTTACACCCGCTGTATAGCTCTGAATCTCACGCAGTTTACCGTTTTCATAATAAAAATAATGCTGCCCGTCAGGATAGCCTGCATTGAAACCACCCTGAAAAGCCATCTTGTCGTTGTCGTAATAGGAAACCCACTCACCTACTTGTTTGTCGTTGCGGTATTCGCCTTGGGTACGCATGTCTCCAATCTCTTCAGTCCATTTACCGTTTTTCATGCCATCGAAATAGGTTCCAGAGACAATGAGATTACCCTTAGCATCATATTCTTTGTAAGGTCCATTGGGCTGTCCTTTGTAGAACTGCTCTTCAATCTGCTTTTGGCCATTATCGTAATACCATGTCCAAGCACCATTCGGCTGACCTTCTTTATAGCTTCCAATCTCCTGAATCTGACCATTTTGGTAATAAAACTTCCATTCTCCTGAACGCTCACCATCAATAAAGATACCTTCGGCACGTAAAGTACTGTCTGGATAAAATTCCTTGTACTCACCACGACGTTTGCCATCTGTACCTACAATACCTTGACCTACCAAAGCTCCTTTTTTGTAAGTCTGAGAGTTAATCACATTGCCTTCCTCATCAAATTCACGCCAAACACCTTCACGTTTACCATCACGGAACGAAGCTTCACGTCTTACTTTACCACTGGGATAATATTCATGTTGCACAACAAGTGGTTTTTGATCACCTTCCAACACTTGTTCCACATCATTCACGTATTTTGTGATCTTCTTGAGGTTGCCTTTTTCATCGTATTCCTTATAGAACCCGTCGCGCAAACCATGACGATAGTAGCATTCCGTATGCAGGCTCCAGTCGTCATAGAACGTTTTCCAATAGCCGTGTTTTTTTCCTTCACGGTCAAAACGGTTCAAGGCTTCGCGGGTCATGACAAACCCTTTGCGATAAGTGACGATTTCACGCAACATGCCTAGGGTATCAAAGACAGGCGAAACACCTTCTTCAAAACCATTTTTGAACGTCATGGTCTGAATAAGATGTCCTTTCTTGTCGTATCTCCTCCCCTCGCCCGACCTAATATCGTTCACAAAAGGCTCTTCCAAGATATCGTCTTTGCCAAAGGTAAAGCGTGGTCCGTTTTTCAAATCCTTGGTATAATTGACAATCAAAGTGGTGTCGCCAGCTTCAGAGAAGAACACCCAAGTGCTGTCCAAAAGGAAATCCGTGCGTTTCCCAACCGACTTCAGTTGGCCACTTTCATAGTAAGTTTTCCAAAGCCCGTCTGGCTTGCCATCACGTAGTGTTCCTTCGCTCGAAATCTGTCCGCTCGGATAGGTATAAGTCTGATATCCAGTCTGTGAGAAAACCTCGAGACTGAAAAACAAACTCATCCATATCAAGAATATAAGACTTTTTATCCGCTTCATTGGCTTACGAAATTCGGGTCAAAATTAGACATTTTCGTTGGATTAGAGATACCCATTTTTCAATTCTTGAAAAATCCACGCGGAATTATCAACACCTAAATTATCAATATTTCATTTTTTATGTGAAAGATAAGTTTACAAATTTAAAATTTATAGAAGAAGTCTTAAAATTAATTATAAATTATTGCGGTAATATAAAT
>DAIOUZ010000011.1:14017-21187 GCA_036759285.1 Candidatus Limiplasma sp.
ATATTTCATTTTTCATTTTTTAATCTTTTAGTTTTATAAAATTTGCTACTGCTGTTAATAAGCCTGTGAATTGGTTGAAAACTTTTCAATAAAGTTCTTGCAAATGTAATTTTCAATTTGAGGTGTTCATTTTGGGAATGACCAAACAATTATTTTTCAGGCTCATCTATCCTTTTTTGATTATCCATTGAAAACCAAAAAATCGGCTAAAATGAAGTCTAGTTTTTTGAAATATTGTTGATTTTTTCCTCTTTTTTTGGTTGAAATCTGTTCATAAAAAGTGACCTGAATTTTATACACCTCTATCAAAAAGTTATCAACAGAATACTTGTTGATAACTAATTATTTTATTGAATACCAATTAATTATTTCAAATATGTTGATTTTTTGTAAGCGGATAAGTCTTTCAGAAATAGTGTAATATAACGATGGCGCATAATGAAAATATGTAATTTTGCGACATCGTTTATCAACAGCGGAAAAATGGAACACATCATACCCATAGCAAGCGACCATGGCGGCTTCGAAATGAAGCAATACCTGATTGAAAAATTGAAGGAAGCAGGTTACGAAGTACATGATTATGGTTGTTATGGACCCGAGAGTGTCGACTATCCCGACATGATCCATCCCTTGGCAAATGCCATAGAAGCTGGTGAGTATCCTCTCGGCATCATCCTCTGCGGTAGCGGCAACGGCGCCCAGATGACAGCCAACCATCATCACAACGTGCGCGCTGCCTTATGTTGGAATGTGGAATTGGCCAAACTGGCGCGTCAACATAACAATGCCAATATCCTTGCCTTGCCAGGTCGGTTCATTTCCAATGAATTGGCATGGGAGATGGTACAAGTGTTCCTCCATACCGATTTTGAAGGCGGTCGTCATTTGAGAAGAATCGAAAAAATTGAACAAATCCAGGGTAATGACAATGAATGACCAAGAAACCATATTCGAACAGGGTTGCGAGACCTCATATAACGAAGAACACTGGCAGAAAATCAACTATAGCACAGGGTGTTACGAGAATAACTTTGCGAAAGGCAAGGTGAATTATCGTAATCTCGACCTTGAAAAACAACGCGCCTACACCTTGCGCAACAAGTCCTTGTTGGGTCTTGAGAAGCTTTTGGTCGACTTTGAGACGCATTTCACCGAAAACGGAGGAAAAGTGCTTTGGGCACGCAACTCCGACGATGCCTTGACCATGATTTATGACCTTATCAGGAAAGAAAAGGCCAACGTGATTTCGCGTTCCATCTCCAATGTGCTTGACGAGATTGAGTTGAATGGCTTTCTTCAACGCAAAAACATCGGTATTGTGGAAACGGAAGTGGCACGTTTTGTATTGAAGGCTGGACATCAAAAACCCTATCATCCCCTTTCGCCTTCCATCCATCTCTCAAAAGAGGAGAACAATGCCATATTAACCGCAGCCTATAAGCTGAAACCAGATAGCTCAGCAAAGCAAATGGTCAATTTTGTGCGTCATGAAGTGGCAGTAGAAGCCAAAGATGTGCCGATTTGCATCACAGGTGCCAATTTCCTGCTTTCGGATACAGGTGGTGTAGTGCTGACTGAAAACGAAGGCAACATACTGAAATATACTTCCCAAGCAAAAGTACATATTGTCGTAGCAGGCATCGCCAAACTGATTCCTTCCATCGACGATTTGAGTGTGCTGTTACCTTTGCTGTCGCTGCATTCCACGGGACAAAGCATGGCTTCGTGCAATACCATCACTTTTGGACCGGTGAAAAATGGCCAAGGACCCGAACAGATGTATGTCATCCTGCTTGAAAACAACCGTTCGGAACTGCTTTCGCATGACAAACAGAGAAAAGTCATGTCGTGCATCCATTGCGGTTCCTGCGTGAGCGTATGTCCGATTTACAAAAACATAGGCGGCTATAGTTATGGGACCAAACACATTGGTCCCATGGGCACGGTGATGACGCCTTTGATGAATGGTCTGGAAGAATACAACTATCTCAACTCAGCTTGTTCGCTGTGCGGGAAATGCGTCGATGCTTGTCCGGTGAAGATTCCGTTGGACGACTTGATTATCGAAAACCGTCATCTTGCCATAACGGAAAAGACAGGCAATCCCAAATTTGAATCCATTGTAAAAGCCATGATTTGGCACTGCAAGTCGCGGAAAAAGATGGACAGTCCGCTATTTTTGAAGAAATTGGAATTGAAACGGCTGCTTACTCCAGTATGGGGTGAGCGTAGGATTATACCTGAATTTGCCCCCAAGTCGTTCAGCCAGCTTTGGAAGGAGCGGAATCTATAATCCAATTAGTTAGTATTGCAAACAAAAAACCCCGCCACAAAAAACTGTAGCGGGGAAAAATGCAATACTTATGAAAAAATATTCTAATTTCTTTTTTATTCTTCTTCCTTCTGGCTCTCTTCGTACTCCTTGAGGAGGCGGTTCTGGACATCGGTAGGAACTTGCTGGTATTCAGCATACTTCATGGTGAAGGTGCCACGACCTGAGGTCAGTGAGCTGAGTGAAGTAGAATAGCGGTCCATCTCTGCCAACGGCACCTTGGCGTGGATGGTCTGATAGTTGTGGTCACTGTCCATACCCATCACGATGGCGCGGCGGCCTTGGAGGTCGGTCATCACAGCACCCATGAGATCGGCGGGCATGCGCACGTCGAGGTCGTAGATGGGTTCCATGATCTTCGGGCCAGCATTCTTAAAGGCAGCGCTGAAGGCCATACGACCAGCGATCTTAAAGGCCATTTCGTTGGAGTCGACCGGATGCATCTTACCGTCGTAGATGTAGACGATGATGTCGCGGGCGTAAGAACCCGTCAGCGGGCCTTGCTCCAGACGTTCGTTGACACCCTTCAGGATAGCAGGCATAAAGCGGGCATCGATGGCACCACCAACGACGCAGTTGGCGAAGATGAGCTTACCGCCCCAAGGCAGTTCGTACTCCTGCTTGTCGCGCACCTGCAGTTCACTCGGGTCAGTGTAACCCTCGAAGTAAGGAGCCAGTTGCATGTGGACTTCACCGAACTGACCGCTACCACCGGATTGTTTCTTATGACGGTAGCTGGCGCTAGCGCTCTTGGTGATGGTCTCACGATACGGGATCTTGGGTGAAGTCGTCTCGATGGCAATCTTATAGACGTTGTCGAAGTACCATTTCAGCGTATTGAAATGATATTCGCCTTGGCATTGCAGGATGTTCTGACGCAGTTCACGTGACATGCCGCTGATAACGGTCGGGTCAGTCTTGTGGAGGTCGTTGAGGATGCTACCCAACTTTTCATCTTCCTGTGAGTTGACGGCCTTGACGGCAATCGAGAAGATCGGGGTCGGGAACGGAATCTCGTCGAAAGTGGCTTCGGCAGCCTTGGCATCGACTAAAGAGTCACCAATACGGCCATCCTTCAGTTTGATAGTGCAGATGATGTCGCCAGCGTTGGCTTTCTCAATTTCTTCACGGTTCTTGCCGCGGAAGACGAGCAGCTGTGACAGACGCTCCTTGTTGCCCGTACGCGGGTTGATAAGGTCTTGGCTCTTCACGACGCTACCGCCATAGACGCGCATCCAAGCCACGTCACCGAGGTTCTGTTCGGTGGTCACCTTGAAGATGAACAAAGCAGTCGGGTCGTCATTGCTGTTGTGGAACTCTTGGCCGTTCTTGGCTTTGACAGCCGGCATGTCGGCAGGCGACGGGCAGGCATTGATGAGGAAGTCCATCAGACGGGTGACACCCACGCCTCGTTTGGCAGCGCCGCAAATCACGGGGAACATCTCACGGTTGACGATACCCAGGTGAATACCGCGTTCCATGTCTTCCTCGCTCAGGGTCATCTCTTCGAAGAACTTTTCCATCAAGGCTTCTTCACCTTCAGCGGCGTGCTCGATGAGGTTGTTGTGCAGCTCTTCGGCCTTAGCCATTTCAGCGGCAGGGATGTCCTGAATTTCAGGGGCACCGTTGCCGTTCTTGAAGACCAGCATCTTCATCATGATTAGGTCGATGACGGCGTTGAAGTCTTCACCAGCGTTGACGGGATATTGAATAGGCGTGACTTTGTCGCCAAAGTACTCTTTCAGTTCGCGGATCGTGTTGTCGAAATTGGCGTTGCGGTGGTCGAGTTGGTTCATGAAGAACACAACGGGCTTGTTGGTGTTGGCAGCATGACGCCAGGCATTCTCGGTGGTAGCTTCGACACCTGACTGAGCGTTGACTGTGCAGACGGCCATGTCGGCAGCATAGAGGCAGCTGACGATGTCGCCAGAGAAGTCGCTGAAACCAGGAGTATCCAAGATATTGATCTTCTTGTCGTTGTAGATGGTGTACATCATGGAGGCGTTCACCGAAATCTGACGCTCCATTTCGATGGCACGGTAGTCGGAGACGGTATTCTTCTCGTCGGTGCTACCTTTTCTGTTGATGAGCTTGCCTTCGAAAAGCATGTTTTCAGCAAGCGTGGTCTTACCCGATTTAGCTGCGCCGATGAGGGCAACATTACGGATGTCTTTTGTCTGGAATTCCTTCATTTTTTATCTAAGTGTCTAATTATTAAATATTTACTTTTCGCGAAAATTACTATAGTGGGCGCAAAGGTACGAAAAATTGGCTTTGTTCCAACATTAATATAAAATTTATTGCTCATGTCATTCCACTGAAAGGAATCTATGAGCAATAAATTTCATTTATAATTTTGCTATTGTCTCATGTATGCTCTCCCAACGCGCGTCATCCATCTTGGCTCCTACCACTTCAATGATATTCTTGGCCACAATGGCACCCATCATGCCGCATTTTTGCAAGTTTTCGCCTTTGACGAGTCCGGCAAGGAATCCGGAGGCCCATAAATCACCGGCGCCCGTGGTGTCAATCACATTGGCGGGCATGGGAGGTACGGTGACGACTTCGTTGCCTCGTTGGACGAAAGCTCCTTTGGCACCCACCTTCACCACGGCTATTTCGCAACGTTCGGCAATGTAATGAAGGGCTTCTTTGGGGTCTTCCAATCCCGTCAACGCCTGGGCTTCCTTTTCGTTGGCAAACACGATGTCCAACCTGTCTTCCAATAGGCGAAGTACCATGTCGTGGTGTTTTTGGATTTCGTTGTAGCTGGCCATATCCATGGCTATAGTCATGCCTTTGGCATACGCGGTGTCGAGGGCTTTCTCGAGCAAGGGTGGGTTGGCCACAAGGTAACCTTCCACGTAGAAAATGTCCCAACCCTCCAAGAGGTCGGAATGGATGTCATCAGGACCCATCTCGATGGCAGCACCGAGGCATGTGACGAAGGTACGTTCGCCGTCGGGGGTCACCATGGCGATGACGCGACCCGAAGGTGTGTCAGTAGTCAGCAACTGAGGTTCTACGTTACAGTCAATCATCTGTTTCTTGAAAAACTCCCCCACTTCATCTTTGCCGATTTTGCTCAAGAAACCAGTTTCGATGCCGAGTCGGGACAAGCCGCACATCGTGTTGGCTGTAGAGCCGCCGCTGGCGCGTTGGCTGCCGAACTTTTGGTGGATATAATCGCCGATTTTGACGATATCAGAGGTGTTGACATAGGTCATGCCTCCTTTTGGGAGGTTGAGTTCTTGCAGCACTTGTTCATTGGGAATCTGGCTCAAGATGTCGACGAGCGCGCTTCCTATTCCGAGGATTTTTTTCATTGTGGATTCAAAGATTTAAGATTCAAAATTCGTGCAAAGGTAAGAAAAAAGAGATAGACTTTGTCGAATGCATAGCATTTCCTTCAGGAATGGAAATTGTATTTTCAAGTTACCTCACAGCGGATAATAACATTTACCGACCTTAAACGTTTCAAACCGCCGCACTTTAGCCACATAACATGCTCCATTCCCGAGGTGAATCTCCATTAGTCACAGAAAAATCTTTACTGATTTTCAAGTAGATATAAAATATTTGAAAAATTTTGTCCGAAAATTATTGTCAATATCGGAAAAAGCCGTATTTTTGCAGCCGCAAAACGAAAGTTCTATGACGTTGTGCAGCCTCCTTAGCTCAGTTGGTCAGAGCATCTGACTGTTAATCAGGGGGTCTCAGGTTCAAGTCCTGAAGGGGGCGCAATTTTTATGTTTCATGTTATTAATTTTTTGGCCTCATAGAGTCTCCCCGATTCTATGGGGTTTTTTTATGTGTTGGTTCGAGGCTACTTGGAATTTAAAAGGTTGTCTTTTCGACGGTAAAGATATACTTGAAAAGTCTTTCCGATTTTTGGTTTTTCAAGGTAAATCCTATTGTATGGAAATTCGCAATGAAGATCATAACATTTTAAAATGAAATAAGCGTCTCTTTTACTATACTTTCTATTCCATGAAATCAAAATCCATTTTGGTGGATAGAGTTGTTCGGCATTTTTTTCCCATAATGACGGCATTTTTATTGCAACATTTGAAAAACACAATCTATTACTTTGGATTAATCCTTCATGAAATAAAAGGCCACTTCCGTTTCCTAACAGGTTATAATTACAAATGGAATCTCTGTCTTCTATTGGTATTTCTTCCAAACAATGGTGGAAATCTTCATAAATTACAGAATACTTGTCGTTTTTTAGAATTAAGTCATTTACGGTAAGGGCGATAGGAATTGGCAGATAGAAAAACGTAACAACAGCAGCCAAAGTTAGTGTTACGATGTTTTGTTTCTGATGGATTTGGTAGTTTATGGTCATGAGCAATATAATTATTAACGGCAATAATGCCATTAGATAATGAGTAAAACATCTACTGCCGAAGGTGATAAAGAAAAGTCCATAAGAAATAAGTGCAGGGATAAGTGTATTTTTGTCTTTTTTTGAATTTATGATTTGTTGTATGACACACAAAGTCAAAAATAGGAAATAAAAAACGTGGAGAAATATTTTCTTTTTAACTTTGCTGTCAATATAATCGAAATTGGAAAGAAATGTTGCATATATCATTTCAGAGACTCCTTGTTCTCCTGCTTTTATATAAAAATAGAGAATACAAACACCAGCAATAATAGATGTGCCAACAATGAAAAAAGCAAGGTTTATAAAGAACTTTTTAAAATCTTTCCTAATAAGGTAAACAAAGAAAAGATAAACAACAAAACCTAAAAATGGAACAGCATTATTAATGCGGATGAAAGCAATTATACCAAAACAAAGACCAAAGATAAACCAATCAGTT
>DAIOUZ010000011.1:21197-28841 GCA_036759285.1 Candidatus Limiplasma sp.
ACGGAATTTCCTATCAGACTTCAAGGTACGAAAATAGATTAACAAAGGATAAGAAGCAAAGGGTAAGCACCATTCTTCAGTAAGGTCGCCATCTTGATAAAAGCACAATAACAAAACCAAAGCAATACCCAAACAGATTAATCTACTTCGTTTGTCTCGATATAAGGCAAGCATTTTATCCCAAATTATCAAGGTAATTGTTAGTGAAATAGTTTGCATTAACAAGATAAAGAAATTACCGCCGAGCCAAAGACCTAATGCTTGGATAAAATATAGTATACAGCCTTTGTTATCAAAATAATCTAAATATAAAGTTTTGCCACGTAATAATGCCAACCCCATCTGTTTAAAAATGGCAGGGTCACCCCCTTCAAAAATGTATAAAAAAGATGTGGACCTTGAAAACAAAGCAACAAAAACAAAAGAGAGGAGAAACAATAGTAAAGGAAACAATGAACTATTGATTGTATTTTCAAATTGGTAACTTTTTTTCATTGGCTTGGATTAAATTAAAAAATTGTGGATTTAGTCTTTTCTGCGATAAAGATAAACCTGATTGTTATTTCCAATTTTTGGTTTTTTCAGATAAGTATTGTCGTATGTGAACTCGCAATAAAGATCATAATTATTGAGAATAAAATAGGCATCGTTTTTGAAATATGTTCGGTTCCATGTAAATAAAACCCATCTTGGTGCATTATGGGAATTTTGAGACACCTCATCATATATTCTTTTGTTTTTGAAAGCAAATAAAGAATAAAACACTTTGTTACATTGTAATAAATTTTCATGCTGCATCATTCCTGCCCCAATTCCAGATAGGTTATAGTTGTAAATGGAATCGCGTTCAGTTAGAGGTATCTCTTCTATACAACGGTGGAATTCACTATAATTGTCTTTGGCTTTTTCTTTATTCAAAACTAAATCATTTACAAAAAAACCTATTGGTTTTATAATATAACACAACAAAGGAAAAAAGGTCAAGAAGGCTAAAATACGATAGATTTTATAATACCTGTCAAGTTTTATTGTCATTATCCCCACGATGATTAATGGCAATAAAGCCATGAGATAATGTGTATAACAACGCGTACCAGACGAACATATAAAAAATGCATAGGAAATGAGAGTTGGAATCAAAATTTCTTTCTGTTTTGGCGTATTGATAATATGGAACGTTATACAGATGATAAGGAAAAGAATATAGATGATGGTATAAAATACCTTTTGTTTGACATCGGTATTAAAATAATTGAAATAGGAGAGAAACGTTCCATAAAACATTTTTATTATTCCTTCAGCACCAGCTTTTAAATAGAAATACAAAAAACATATTCCTGATATTAATAGGGTACCTAAAATAAAAAGAAACAAATCATAAAAGAGCTTTTTAAACTCCTTTTTTCGAACGTAAGAGATAAATAAGAAAGCTATGAATCCCAAAAAAGCACTAGCATTATTGATTCGAATGAAAGCTATGATACCAAAACATATGCCTATGACAAACCATTCTAATCTTCTGATTTCCTTGTCAGATTTCAATGACCTAAAATACAAAAAAATAGGATAAGAAGCAAAAGGCAAGCACCACTCTTCTGAAAGATCTCCGCCTTCATAAAAACATAAAAGTAAAAATAAGATAATACCCAAAGATATAAAATGAGAACGGCCTTCGCGATAAAAAGCAATGGTTTTATTCCAAATGATTAATGTAATGGTCAAGGAAATAGCCTGCATTATAAGAATGAAAAAATTTCCCCCAAGATATAAGCCCAAAGCTTGAATGAAGTATAAGATACAACCTTTATTGTCGAAATAGTCAACATAAAGAGTTTTACCCTTCAGTACTGCCAAACCCATTTGTTTAAATATAGCTGCATCAAAACCTTCAAAAACATATAAAAAAGACGTTGACCTTGAAAACAAAGTTACAAAGACGAAAGATACAAAAAACAACAGCAATGGGTAATACTTACTGTTAACGATAGTAGCAACCTTATTTTGATTATTCATAACAAATCAATGAAAAACAGTCTTAAAAATCAATCTGATATCTTCAATGAAACTCCAATTATCGAGATAATCTAGGTTGATTTTTACTTTGTCGGGCCAAATGACATTGTCGTTGTACCATTTGGGATCTTCCTGTTGGGCAAGCAGTTCTTCTTCATTGCGGTATTTAATACTGGCAGGTCCGGTGATACCAGGACGAAGTTGCAAAATACGGCGATCGTCACCTTGCAGTTGGTCGGCATAGCCTGGTACATCGGGACGCGGTCCAACGAGACTCATTTGTCCAATTAATACATTAATCAGTTCGGTGAGACAGTCCACCTTGCTGTGGCGCAGCCAATGTCCGATACGGGTAACACGCAAATCACCGGCAACGGTAACCGAGTCGCCTTCCGATTGGTGGGTCATAGTGCGGAACTTACAGATACGGAAAGGTTTGCCATCTTTACCGATGCGTGTTTGCATGAAAAAGATAGGGCCTTTTGAGTCTATCTTGATGAGGAGGGCGATGACAAGCAACGGCACAAATAGCACCAACAATCCAATGAGTGCTACGATACGGTCGAAACACCACTTGAAGAAGAACCCTATGTTGTGTCTATTTTTCTCCACGCTGCATGGCCTCCATGTTGAGAATCGCCTTAATCCGCGGCAAAGTTATGATTTTTCTGAATGGGTACAACATTTTGACCGCAATCTTCATCCACCAGCAGTAATGTACCTCAAGTTGGCAATAGGCTTTTCGAAAGTTGAGGTTTTGCATGAGAAAGTCTTGAATGTGAGAGTGCTCAGTAATGGAACGAGCCCCATCAGCCACATAACGGTACTTTTTTTCGCCCAAATAATACTCGTTCATCTTGTAGAAAAGCCCATAATAGGGATAAGTGTTGTTGTGCTTATATTCGGGTAAGATGCCGATAAGTCCATATTCGCAACTGTTGAGCTTATAATCAGGCTTATTGCCGACGAGTCCATATTCCCAAATCTCTGAAGGCCAAAGCCATACAGTACAAAAACCGATAAGTCGATCTTGATCGAAAATGCCCCAATAGTCGAAATCCTGTTTTTCGCACTCCGAAAGATAATTCAAAAACACGTTTTCATCCATATCTCGGTCCGAAACGGCATAATCCTCATAGGTGGCTTTCAGGATGCTCCAGCCTTCTGATTTCAATAAATCGATACCGATTCTTTTGAAAGCCAAAGTTTTCTCTGCACGTCTGATTTTGTTCCTCTCGTTCGAGGAAAACTCATCCAATCCATTGAACGAATCTTTAATGACATACCAAAAACTAGTTTTTTCTTGACAATCAAAATCATACGTGTTCCTTACCAACAATCCACCCATACTAAGAAGGTTGTTGCAAGCTTCTTTACTGAGCTTTTGTTCTTCGTGAGGTGGTCGGGCAAAACGCCAAGCCTTCCTATAGAGATAATATTTACATGGTTCGTGACTTTGCATCACAGGCGTTTTTTGATGGCGTTGAAAGCATAGCTACTAAAACAAGCGACGGCTTTAAACAGAGGCAGTTTCTCGTTTTTTCGGTACACTCTCCAAAGGTCAGAAGAGGCTTTCAGTTTGTTGGAACTGGCCGAGTGTTGACGGATACGATAAGAAGTCAACGGCTGTTCGATGGCGTATGCTAAGAAGCCTTTTTTCAAGATGTTGAGCCAAGTGGCAGTGTCTTCGCTGGTGCGGAAATTGGGCACAAATACGTTGCCAATAATTGTGGTGTCAATCATGACTGTCGAGCAGCCAATAATGGTGTTGTGCAAATAGGCGTCATAATCCATGTTACCCGCTGATTTCACCATCTTTTCCAGAGGTTTTCCCTCCTCATCGACGCAATCGTACGACGAATAACTGAAACCGATGTTTCGCTCCGTCATGAATTGCAGCTGTTGTTCGAGTTTTTCAGGATGCCACAGGTCATCGGCATCAAGGAAAGCCAAAAACCGTCCTTTGGCCATGCTGATACATTGGTTTCTCGTGTCGGCAATGCCAGAATGCTTGGGCTTGACAACAAAATGAATCCTATCATCCTGAATTTGATGGCTTCTGACAATATCAGCTGTCCCGTCAGTTGAAGCGTCATCGACAATGAGTAACTCCCAATATGAATAAGTTTGTTGCTGCACCGAATGAATCGTGGCAGCAATATACTTCTCCATGTTGTAACATGGCATGATCACAGAAACCAAAGGCTGATTCTCCATGGCGATTCGGTTTTATTTCAATCCTTCAATCCAGACCTTAATCTGTTGCTCGTCATGGAGTTTACAAACCAAGAGCGAATGGTCGCGATAGGCCACGAGATAGTCTTCCAAACCTTCCACTACGGCCTCGTTGCCTTCCTCTATATTGATGATGGTGTTCTTATTATCCACCGAGATCACCTTGCCGCGCAAAGCATTGCCGTTGTTGTCTTTTTTGGCATGGGTGAACAGCGACCCCCAAGTGCCAATATCGCTCCAACCAAAGTCAGCGGGAATAGTATAAGTGTTAGGCGATTTCTCCATCACACCGTAATCAATGCTGATATTGGGACAGTCCACAAAATGGTCGTTGATGAAGTCTTGTTCCTTGGACGTACCGAAATTACATTTACCTTTTTCAAACACTTCGACCATTTCGGGCAGATATTGTTTGAAGGCTTGCATGATGCCCTCCAACGTCCAGAGGAAAATGCCGCTGTTCCAAAAGAAGTTTCCTTCTTCGACAAACTTCAAAGCGGTTTCGTAGTTGGGTTTTTCCTTGAACATTTCCACTTTTACCACCTCAGGAAATGCAGAATTATGAATGCTGAATGCTGAATTGTTCATATCAGGCGCATTCTGCATTCCGCATTCTGCATTCTGCATTCTACAATTTTCATTGTTTTTGGAAACTTGTATGTAACCGTAGCCAGTTTCTGGTCGACTCGGCTTGATACCGATGGTCATCAAAGCGTTTTGGTTTTTCGCCAAAAAGTCGAAACCCAAACGAATGATACGTTGAAACTCCACTTCATTGGTAACCAAATGATCGGCAGGTGTCACGACGATATTGGCATCCTTACAACGACTTTGTATGTGATAGGCTGCGTATGCGATGCAAGGTGCCGTGTTGCGTCGTGCTGGCTCACAAAGCACTTGATCGGGCTTGAGCATGGGTAGGTGTTCCAACACCAGTTGTTTGTAAGCCTTGTTGGTCACCACGAGGAAATTCTCGTCAGGGATGACGGGGCTGAAACGTTCATAGGTGCTTCGGATGAAACTCTTACCCGTGCCTAATATATCAAGGAATTGCTTGGGATAGTTGTCTTTGCTGAGGGGCCAAAAGCGGCTTCCGATGCCACCGGCCATGATGATGCAGTAGTTGTTCATTAGCAATTAGTTGTTGAATAATGTTTTCCCAATCTCACTAAAATAAGGCTGCAAGTCGCTGATGGCGATTTTACACAAGGGCATCCCTGCAGCGTAAGGAGCGATTTCGAACGGACCGTAGCAAAAGACGATGCTGTCCGTCTCAATCCAAGGCTGATTGGTGGGCAAAGGGAAAAAGTCGTCGGGTTCAAAGAGATATTCCTCTTCTTCCGTGTTGAAATAGTCGAAATACTGTTGGCGAATGTTATCCGAAATGAGTTCCACCAGTTGGTCGGGATCTTCGAAAATCTCATAGCCAATCATGTTGCCGTCAATCTTGCTGAATGACACCCCGTAATACCAGGGCATAGGATGGGCTCCTCCGGTGTAGGAGTAGCCATCGGAGATGTAAGTGACATACGTATCGGTCTGTTCTGTCAAAGAGTAATTGCCTTCAAAAATGGATCCGGGCTCATGTCCTTCTTCTTCAAAGAAGCGTTTTTCATCGGCATTGAAATGGGCCACATAGTCCTCAGATTCCGAGGAAAGCATCCATTGGATGATGTTTTGGCGCAAGGTATCGTTTTTGGTGACAGGCAAATCGATGTTCATCGTGTACCTGGAATAGTCCTCTTCATAATCATTGTCAATCAATATGCTGTCGCTGATGAAATAAGTCTCCACGTCAACATCATTTGGATTGCTCTTGTTGCGGTTGCAACTTGTGGCGACAATGAAAAACACCAACAAAAAGGGAATGAATAGCTTTTTCATTTTGATTGCTTTTAATGGGTTCCGTGTTGCAAAGATACTTCTTTTTTCTAGAACACCAAAAAAAGCCTTTTATTTCATCCAACGATAAAGAATCTCAATGGGATGCACAGCATGGACCCCTGTACCGTCGAGGATTTGCTGTCGACAAGAGGTGCCTGGTGCCGAAACAATACAGGGAGTGATGGCATCTGTGTTTGACACTGCCTTGCGAATGGTCGGGAAAAGAACCATCTCGCCAATGGCCAAAGAAGTCTTATAGTGTTCTTTCTCATAGCCGAACGATCCTGCCATGCCACAACACCCACTTGGGATGACATGGACTTTGGCTCCTTGTAACAGTTTCAAAGCAGCAACGGTCTTTTCAGTTCCCACCAAGGCCTTTTGGTGACAATGGCCATGGAGCCAAATTTCTACGGCATCTGTCTTGAAATCATTGGAAGAGATGCGTCCTGCGGCTACTTCGCGCATAATGAATTCATCAAAAAGCAGCGCGTTATAACCCAATTCTTTGGCTTGTGGGCGAAGTTCGGCTGGCACCAAATCAGGATATTCATCGCGGAAGCTGAGGATACAAGATGGTTCGATGCCGACCAAAGGCGTCTGCGCTGTAATCTTGTCTTTCAACAAATTAACATTCTTTAGGGCAAACTTCTTGGCAAGCTTCAAGTTGCCTTTCGAGATGGCGGCGCGACCGCTTTCCACATGCTTAGGGATTACTACTTCGTACCCCAAATGCAATAGCAGTTTGGCAAAGGTCACCCCCAGTTCGGCTTCTTGGAAGTTGGTGAACTCGTCGGCAAAAAGAAAGACTTTACCTTTGGTAGCTTGGTTCTTATGTCGCCGGCTTTCGCGTTTTACGGCGGTTCGCATGGTGACATGGCTCAATGTCGGGATGTCGCGCTCCGCTGTGAACTTGATGATTTTCTTAATGATATTGGACGAGAACTTCCACGAAGCAAACAAGTTGTAAAATGGCCAAACAATATGCCCCAACTGCTCCACCGTAGCCATCCGCGACACGGCAAAAGAACGTAAAGGCATGCCGCTGATATCGTATTTCTGTTGCAGAATCTCGGAACGCAGGCGGGTCATATCGACATTGGAAGGACACTCGCTGCGGCAGCCTTTGCAGGCTAAACAGCTATCCAAGACCTCAGCAAGTTCCTCTGATTTCAGGATGCTTTTCATTGTCGGGAACTGCGTCTCGCAGTTCGAGGAAGTGTTTTTATCAAATTGCGGGACGCAATTTGCGACAGTGAAGGCTTCGCTCTCCCACCCTCTCGTCAGGATTTCACGAAGCACATTGGCACGGGCACGAGTGGCTTTGGTCTCGTCGCCACTTACCTTAAAGGCGGGACAAAGTGTGCCGCCTATCAAGTTCGACTTGCGGCAGTCACCAGCCCCATTGCATTGCTCGATGCTGCACATCAAGGCATGGAGTTGGTTTTTTGCTCCCGTGGCGCCTTCCACCTTGCATTCGTCGAATGCCGCCTTCCAATTATAGTAAGTTCT
>DAIOUZ010000012.1:0-25181 GCA_036759285.1 Candidatus Limiplasma sp.
CTTCGCGGGAATGGAGTTATTTCACTAATTTAACATGCGGCGGCTTGTGACGTTTACGACTCGTAAGCGTTACTTGCCGCCGCAGTTTACAAAACTATGGCTCTCCATTCCCGCGAAGCGGGAACCTCATCGTTTTAATACTATTGCTCTTTGCGGTGGTTTGCCACATCCATAGCCAGGAAAACGGCCTTTCTATAGGAATCGGGCACCGCTTGGTTCATATTGGCGATTTCGAAGGCTGGCCCATGCAAAGGCTCGGTGCATACCACAGGCAGGCCTGCCCAATAACACGTCCAACCATCGTACGACATCATTCGGTAAGGAAGCACACCCTGTTCGTAATGCATGGCCAAAATGGCATCATATTTCTTCCACAAGCCTGTAACGAACAACTGCGAGGCCGAGAACGGTCCAAAGGCCATAAGGCCCTTCTTCTGCGCGTCAGCAATCGCCTTGACCACTTTATCGTCATCACCAATCGGAGTGGAGCCTGAATGCGGATTGATGCCCATCACGGCAATCTTTGGTGCATTGAGTCCAAAGTCTTTCTTCAAAGCCTCAGAAAAGGTGGTCAGTTTGCCGGTAATGAAACGGATGTCGATTTGAGCCAAAGCCTCGCTGAGTGGTAGGTCGTCGGTGGCCAAGCCCACACGCATCGTATCGCTCACCAACACGCGCAAAGGGTCGGCCTCCTTATAAAACGACAAGAGGAAATCGCGGTTGCTCTTCGCCACCACCTTGCTGTCGGGTGCCATTACCAATGCCTCGATGTAACCATTCTGCAAGTCTTCGACCGCCTTTTTCATCGACAGCACCGACATGCCCGTTGAGACTTCCGTGGCATGACCTGGCTCAATCTTCAACTCGTTCTCGACGATATTGATGATGTTGAACTTCTTATTGAATGCCTGACGTGAGTCGCGAATCAAAGAATAGTTGGACGACTCCATGCCAAAATTCTTCTTGTAATAGGAAAACGCTTTTGATTGTCCATACAAGACAGGCGTAATCGATTCGAGCATTCTTGCATCGGCAAAGGTTTTCAAAATGATTTCATAACCGATACCATTGAGATCACCATGACTTAATCCGATGCGTAGGGATTGGGGAATAGTAGGGGTGTCTTGCATAACCAAAAGTTTTACTAAGCTGAATTTCAACGGGAAATCAGACTTCAAAATTAGTTATAAATCTTAATAAACCAAAAAAAATCGCGCTTTTTTACAAAAAAAGTGCTTTTTCAAAGCCTTTTACGATGATTTCCGTTGCGCCTAACTGACTTTTCAGGTAGTTCAGGCAAGTCGCTGAAGCCGAATTATAAAACTGCTCGTCCGTGAGCAAACGGGCGAAAATCGCCTCCAATTCCGCAGCATCCTTGACCGAGAATGCACCTTGCATGGCCACCAAATCTACCGCCTCCTTGAAGCTCTCGTATTTGGGACCAAACACAACGGGGCATCCAAAGGTGACCGGTTCCTGAATGTTATGGATATTCACGCCGAAGCCGCCACCGATATAGACGAATCTAGCATATTGGTAGAGTTGGGAAAGGATTCCAATTGTATTGACAATCATCACCCTCGACGGCTGTTGGTTCGACAAGTCCAACGACCTTAGCGACTGGTCCTTATCTAACTCCGTATAGCATTGACCTTCGGGGAACATCGCCTTGATTTGTGCCACATGTGTCTCCGAAATGTCGTGCGGCGCGATGATGAGGCAATAATCGTCGGGCAATTGGGGGTAGAAACTAAGCAACAGTTTCTCGTCAGGCGGCCAGGTGCTACCCGCGATGATGCACTTCCGTCCCCCGATGAAACGTTCAATTTCGGGGAACGGCTTGGCCTGCTTTGCGATGGCCGCCACACGGTCGAAACGTGTATCGCCGCATACGGTGACATTCTCGATGCCATGTTGTTTCAGCAATTCGGCTGTGGTTGTGTCCTGCACGAAGAAATGATGCACCGTCTTCAGCTGCTGGCGAAACCAGGAGGCATACTTTCGGAAGAAAAACGAATCGGGTTTCAAGATGAGGGAGATATAGAACAAGGGAATACCCGCCTTGTCCAATGCCCGCATATAATTGAACCAAAATTCATACTTGATGAAAAAAGCCGCCACAAAACGATGGCGCTCCACCCATTCGGCCGCGTTGCGAGGCGTGTCGATGGGCAGATACATGACTTCGTCAGCCAAGGGATAGTCTTTCCGGATTTCATAACCCGAAGGCGAAAAAAACGTCAACGAAACCTTATACTGAGGATGACGCTCCTTGATGGCCTCAATCACAGGCCGTCCCTGCTCAAACTCACCGAGTGAGGCTGCATGAAACCAAATCCATTCAAAATCAGGTTCCTGAGTCCGTCGAAGAACCGTCCCATTTGAGTCAACTTGCATAGTCGGCCCTTCGACAGGCTCAGGGACCTTAGCTTTTTCAGGCCGTAGAGCCTTTCGAAATGCCATCCATAGTTTCTTCGGGCCCTTCGACAGGCTCAAGGGCCCTTTTTTGCGCCCTTCAACCCACTGCTTGGCCTTGGCATTGCCGAGCCATGCCGCCACCCGTACGCCGAGGGCATAGAGCAAAACACCTATGGTAAAGAGGATCAGCACAC
Organism: Candidatus Limiplasma sp.; assembly: GCA_036759285.1. Classification (GTDB taxonomy): domain Bacteria; phylum Bacteroidota; class Bacteroidia; order Bacteroidales; family F082; genus Limimorpha. The sequence continues at coordinate 2,613 of DAIOUZ010000012.1, forward strand.
CTTAATTGTAATAGTACTCTTCCGGCTGACGCTGGTATGTCGGGATGTTCCAGGTGACACGAATGCCATAATACAAATCGTTGTAGCGCTTGTTCGGGTCGGTCTTGCCCACGGGTTCCATCAGTCCTGTCTGAGGATTGGTGTAGACGCGGAAGTCGTAGTCGCGCAACTCGCGGGTGCGGGCATAGGTGACTTCAAACGAAACAGAGACGTTGAAGATTCGGGTGTCGTTGAGCAACAGATAACCCGTTTCAAAATGCAATGCCGGTCCGCTACGCATACGGTCGTAGCCGCATTCATAGTCGCCGTCCACAGGATAAGGCGGATTGAGCAAGTTCTTCTGGTAGTCGATACGTGTCCTGTTGAGCAGATAGCCTAAACCTGCCTGCACAAAGATACCGCTGTTGGGATTGGGCCCCATCGGAAACAACTTGCCCATCTCAGCCTGGAAATGAAAACCACGTTGCTCAATCGAAAGTCCAACCATATTGCCGCTGGCGCCAACGATTTCGCCATCGACCGTGGTGATGCCTTCGCCCAAGATATCAATTCGGTCGCCTTTGACCTTCGTACCAAAGATATAGTTGCCATTGGCCGTGAACATCCAATTGGACTCGGTCTTGAAAACAAAACTGCCGCCCACATTGTGGCTAATGCCATACTGCGTCTTCGTATCCAAACCAGGGATATGGAACGCATAGGTCGCCTGAAACATAGCTACAGGGATAGGATCCTTCATGATGTCTTTCGGCATTTGGGCTTGCAATGCCACACCTGCCAGAAGGAGCAAAGAGATTAAGATTTTGCGCATGGTTTTTCTTTTTCGGTACTAACGAAATTAGTGTGTTTTTATTATTCTGTGGACAAAGATGTCGTTACCTCTCAAAATACGGACGGTGTAAATACCGTTTTCGAGACCATCCAACTGATACTCATCCCCATTGACTTCAATACGTCTAGCCAACTTGCCTTCGGCAGAATAAACCTCTATCAACGTCATGCCAGCGCACTCGATGGTGACCTTGTCGGAAGTCGGGTTAGGATAGACACTTACCTTTCCATTGTTATCGCCAAGGCCAGTGAAGTAGTTGGCGCAAGCGGCCTCCGACTTGTCGGAGACACCCTTCTCGAAGACTGAAGCCACAGCATAGCAGTGCTGCGCGTTAATGGCCATCTCGGTGTCATTGTAAGTAGTCTCGGTGAGGTTCTCGGCAATCAGCTCATCATCGCGGTAGAGGTTGTAGGCGATGGCACCATCCACCTCGCTCCAAGCAGTGGCCATCAAGCCTTCATGCACATCGGTGATGCGGATCTCAGGAGCGATATTGGTGACTGTAAATCCGAACGTTGCTGAAAGAGCAACACAATCCTCATAAACGGGAGGCACCTCGATTTGGTGGCCATCTTCCAAAGTAACAATATAAGCATTGGTCTCCACCGTTTCATATTCTAAATCATCGATTCTGACGATGTATGAATCAGCGACATCATCCCAGGTCACCGTGACCTCGTTGCCAATGAAGGAATAATCGAATCCTTCGACGGCGGCACAAACATCCTTCGACATGCAAACAGGTTCAGAATCGCAGCCGTAGATGGAATGCACGGTCACGCAGATGGTGTTTTCACCCACAATTGGATTGAAAGAGAATCCCGTTGCGCCACCTTCAGGAGTAATCTGAGTGGCATTGCCATTGTAGATCACCTCGTAATACTCCACATCGGTAACATCGGTCCAGACAAAATGCAACAGTCCCGTCTCATCCATGGCAACGAATGACAAATCTGCCGCTGGGTATACAAGACAAACCTCTATGCTCGTACCAAGCACATAACAGCCCTCTGCTACAGCCTTCACCGTAATCGCAGTCAAACCGTTCTCCACATCAAAAGCATATGCCGTTGTCTCAACCGTAGTCATCAACTCACCATTGACATAAATCTCATATTGACTCACACCTTCGATAGCGTCCCAATTCAAGATGACGTTATGGCTCTCCATTTGATAGGTCAAGTTCTCCACAGCACCAACGATGCAGACTGCCACATGCACGTCTCTATCGCACCCTTCAAAGACGGCCTTCACGTACACATCATGTTCGCCAGCAGCGACATTGAAAGCATAGGTCAGTTCGTTGGTTGCGGCCAGCTGCTCATCATCCATATAAACCTGATATTCAACCAAACCCGTCGGGTCTTCAGGGGCTTCCCAGGTGAGGGTCAGCAGGAGGTCATCGTTCAAGGTGTAGGCCAGATTCTGCACGGGTCCACACAACGACACTTCCGCTTCGAGACAGACGAACTCGCTTTGGCAGCCGTCGTAAGCCGCATAGACACAATAGTTGTAGACTCCTTCATCAAGGTTGGCATCCCTATAGGTCAAATCCTCAACCAAATCGAGCAGTTCGGTCTCACGATACACCTCATACCATGCTGGTGTACCGTTTTCAGGGGCTTCCCATGTGAGAATCACATCTTGTCCATCCAATTCATAAGCAAGGTTACGAATCGGGTCGCAGAACTCAGGCGCAGTACCTCCTGCGCAGTTGATGGTAAAGGTCTGGGTGCCGCTGAAGCCACCTGCATTCTGATAGATGAGCGTGCCATCCTCGTAGGTAATCTCGAAACTGCATTCCGAGGTCCACTGACCATTGTGCCACGTGAGCGAAATGGTGGAATTGGAAGCCAGGAAGCGGGTATAAGAAGCCGAGGAGCCGTTATTGACGGTCATCTGTTCCGAAGGCGTGCCATCGGAATACTCGACGGTAAGATAGTTGCCCTGCCAGCCATCGCCGTATGAATCATGCAGACTGAAGATGACATTGCAAGCATTTTTATAGTTGAAACTCAGCTCGGTGTGTCGGCCATAGAGATCCACAAGGTCGAGGGTGAAAGGAATGACAAAGTCCTCAGGAGCAGCGGCATCGAGGGTGACATTGAAATCGGCGTAACCCATCAAATCCGCGCCAATCGTGCCGAAACTCTTCTCGGTCTCGTTTAACGTGACCAATGCAAAATCCGTCGACAAGGTACCCACCACCATTTGTGCCAATTCATTACCCACATTGTCGACCAAAATGCGCAAGTCGGCCGTCTCGCCTGGATTGAGGAGACCATTGCCATTATCATCGTTAAGCACCACGGTGGCGCCATATTGCAAAGCATAGTCGTAGACCCACACCTTATCGTTGTAATGCCCCGTCATCTCACCATCGACATAAATCTCAAAGGTGAATTTGATTTCCTGTCTGGCGATCACGCTTTCGTCGACCGAAAACGTAAATGCATTCTCGGCCGTGAGAGTTTCGTAAGCAGCAAAGCTGGGGAGCTGGACTTCATCATCAATGAGCGTGACGTGTTCGTTATCGGTCACCAAGCGGACAGTGACATTACTCACAGGTTCTTCAGTGATATTTTCAAGTGTGACATTCATCACAACTGTCTCGCCAGGATTGAGATAATGGTTGTTGTTACCCTGAGGGTCATCGATTGTGCAGCTATTGTATTTGATGGCACCCAATTGAATGGCTTCCACAGCGGCCAGCACATCCACACGGCCGAAGCCATAGGTGTTACTCTTGCCACTCGCCAACGGGAAGGCGGTTTCTTCAAGGATACGGCACACCTCAGCCGGCGGCAGGTTGATGTCTTTGCTCAGCATCAAGGCCATACAGCCAGCCACGCAAGGCGTAGCCATGGAGGTGCCACTCATCGTAGTATAGCCCGTATTGGTTTGATAGTTCAACGACTTGATGTCGACACCAGGAGCACACACATCGGGACGGATGAGGCCAATGCCGGGTTCGTAAGGATAATCGCCGAAATCCGTGTTCTGCCAAGTGACAGGGCCGCGCGAAGTGAAATTGGCGGCATTATCATTGTAGTCGACAGCACCTACACACACCGAGCAGGTCAAACCGCCAGGGTTCTCACCCTGCACCTCATCCATGTAAGGCGGAGGGCAGCTTCCCGGCACACGCACGTTATTCGGAATAGGATATCCCCATGTCTGATTGCCTTCATTACCCGCAGCGATGGCTGCCACAACGCCGGCATCCAAGGCCGCCTCACAGGTATGACGAAGCAAAGTACGGTCGGCAATAGTCGAACTGGCAATACCCAACGACATGCTGAACATATCGCAGCCATGCTCTACGGCCCATTGGATGCCTTCAGAAATGCTTTGGGCACCGCCATTGCCGCTTGAATCCAAACACTTGACACACATCAGCGTGGCATCAGGTGCCATACCCGTTTGCGAGCCAGCCGTGCCGTCACCCAACACTGTTCCAGAGCAGTGCGATCCGTGACCATGGTCGTCCATCGGGTCGTTGTCGCCATTCTTCACATCGTAGCCATGGTGCGGGAATTCGATACCACCATCCCAAAGATGGTCGGCGACATCCAAGTGGTTATAGTTAACACCCGTGTCGATGACAGCCACCACCACACCTTCACCCGTATAGCCCAAAGCCCACACCTGGTCGGCATGAACCTGCGTCACGTTGGGAGTGATTTCACGCGTAACGGGAGCAGAGCTGGCCTCCTCACCATCGGGAATCCAGTTATGTTCGATAGCATAACCGATGATACCAATGTCATTACGGCGAGCCAAGTCTTGAATGGCAGCCTTCGTGGCATCGAAATACAGGGCATTCGCCATCCACAAGACGGTAGGCGACGACACCATGCCATTGCGTTGCATCTCAGAGAGCGCATGACGAAGGTCGTACTGCGAAGCAGCAGCAAAGTCCTTCAATTCATTGACAACAAACTCGCGACGTTCGGCGCGAGTGACAAACCAGTCGGCCCGACGGTTGAGTTGGGCCCGGTCATATTGCGATTTCATGATGACGATGACCTTGATTTGCTCATCATCGTTGCGGCGACCCATCTCTTCACTTAAAACTGGGTCGATGACAGCCTGGGCGTAACCTGCAATGCAGAACAACGCCATCAGGAGAAGGGAAAATAGTTTTTTCATATTGATTAGATTTAATTTGTTGATGCAACTTCAAGACACGAAACATTGACGTACCATCTCGTGCCAAAAATCTGTGCAAAGTTAGCAATGTTTTTGGTTTGTCCCAACTTTATCCTTCGGTTTTATCAACCTAATGGAATACAAAGCCAAACAAGGTGCCTTATTGCATAATCAACCTGCGCACCAGCATCTCGTCATCCTTCAGAATGCGAACCACATAGACACCGCTATTCAGGCCTTTCAACTGACAGGTATCACCCTCCACCTTGATGCTTCGCGCCAAACGGCCATCAATGGAGAAGACCTCAACTTGCTTCATTTCAGCACATTGGACCGTCACCTGACCAGAAGCAGGATTGGGGAAGATGTTCACCTCAGTAAGCTGGTTTTCAGCGGTCGCGTAATGCACACTTACTTCTTTGCAGGCATAGGCGCTCAGGCAATCCTCGTAAACGGCATAGACACAATAATCATAATAGCCTTCCTCAACGACATCGGTCGCTGTCAAATCGTTGGTGGTCTCCAGCAACAATGTCCCTCGATACACTTCGTATGCCATTGGTGAGGTGTTTTCAGGCGCATCCCAAATAAGCACGACTTGATGGCCATCCGTCATATAGTTCAAATTACGCACCGTCTCACAGAATTCAGGCACATTGTAGCTGCCATCGCAGTTGATAGTGAAGGTCAAGATGTCGCTGAAGCCTCCCGTATTTTGGTAGATGACCATACCGTCCTCGTATGCGATTTCGAAGCTGCATTCCTGACTCCATGCATCATTGTGCCAAGTGAGCGTAATGGTGGAAGTGATGGCCACATCGCGCGTATAGGTGGCCAGACTACCGTTCTCAACGGTCATCTGCTCGGCAGGCGTGCCATCAGTGTATTCCACTTTCAAATAGTTGTCTTCCCAACCATCATCAAAGGAATCGTGCAAGGTGAAGATGACTTTGCAGGTATTTCTGTAGTTGATTGTCAGCTCCGTATGCCGTCCGTAGACATCCACAAGGTCGAGGCTGAGGGGGATGGTAACGACATCCGTGGCGGCATTGGCAAGGGTGACACTAAAATCGGCATACCCCATCATCTCAGCGCCAATCGTGCTAAACGACTTTTCGGTCTCGTTCAATGTGAGGAAAGGGCTGGTCGTCGACAAAGTGCCCATCAGCATCGGGGCCAACTCATTGCCCGTGTTATCGATCATTATACGTAAATCGGCAGTCTCACCCGGGTTGATGAAGCCGTCGTTGTTGGGGTCGTTGATGACGGCAATAGTACCATATTCCAGCTGGTATTCATGCACGATGACTTTATCGTAGTATGTACCCATCAATTCGCCATTGACAAACACCTTCACCCGAAACTTTATCTTCTGATAGGCCACTGCCTCGCCGTCAACCGAAAAAGCAAAGGCATCGTCAATGGTAATCGTCTCATTGGCGGTAAAATCAGGGAAAACGATGGTGTCTTGGGACACGGTAACATGCTCGTTCTCCATCATCAAAACTGCTGAAACACCACTAACCGGCGCATCGAAGATGTTATTGAGCGTAAGCGATAAGGTGACCGACTCGCCAGGATTGAGCCTATGATTGTTGTTACCCAAAGCGTCGTTGATGGCAAAGCCCTGATATCTGATACCGCCCATAGGAATGGCTTCGATGGCAGCCAACGCATCCACACGGCCGAAGCCATAGATGTTGCTCTTGCCTCCCTCAATCGGGACTGCCGATTCCTCCAGAATCCGACAAATCTCGGAAGGGGTCAAATCATGGTTTTTGCTCAACATGAGTGCCATGCAACCCGCCACACAGGGCGTAGCCATCGAAGTGCCACTCATATTGATGTATCCATGTTTATCCAGATAGTACAACGACTTGATATCTACGCCAGGGGCACACACATCGGGACGAATCAAGCCAAATCGGGAGGCATCGCCATTATAGTAAGAATAGTCGTTGAAAACATAGCTTGACATCCACGTCACAGGGCCATGCGAGGTGAAGTAGGCCGCGCTGTCGTTGTAATCGACTGCTCCGACACATACCGTACAGCTCTTCCCGCCCGGGTTTTGGGCCTGAACCTCATCAATATAAGGCGGAGGACAACATCCCGGTACACGTATATTATATGGAATCGGATACTCATCCAGTTTATGGCCTTCGTTACCCGCTGCGATGGAGGCCACCACACCAGCATCCAAAGCGGCCTTACAAGTGCTACGCAACAACTCACGCTCGGAAAAGCTCGCATTCAAGAAACCTAATGACATACTGAACAGGTCGCAGCCATGATCAATCGCCCATTGTATGCCTTCCACCATATTGGCAGCGCTGCAATAGCTGTTGGGGTTCGTACATTTCACAATCATCAGCCTGGCCTCAGGCGCCATACCGGTCTGAAAACCCGCTGTGCCATCACCACACACGATGCCCGCGCAATGCGAGCCATGGCCGTGCTCATCCATGGGATCGTCGTCCTGGTTGAACACGTCGTAGCCATGATTGGGGAATTCTTCGCCACCGTCCCAAAGATGGTCGGCCACATCATCATGACGATAGTTGACACCCGTATCGATGAGCGCCACCACGACGCCCTCACCCTTGTAACCTAAGTCCCATACCTTGTCGGCATTCACTTGGACGACATTCGGTGTGATTTCGCGCAGGTCGGTAGCCGGACTCGCCTCTTCTCCATCGGGGAGGCAATAACGCTGGATGGCATAGCCGATCATACCTATGTCATCGCGTCGAGCAAGGTCTTGGATGGCTGACTTAGTCGCACTAAAATACAAAGCATTCGATATCCATAAAATGGTCGGAGCCGACACCATGCCGTTGCGCTCCATCTCTGAAAGGGTATGCCTCAGGTCGTATTGCGAAGTCGCAGCAAATGCTTTCAATTCCTTGACGACAAACTCGCGGCGCTCGGCACGACTGACGAAAAAGTCGGCCCGACGATTAAGTTGCTCCTGGTCGTATTGCGACTTCATGATGACAATGACCTCTATCGGTTCGTTTTCGTTACGACGCGTCATCTCTTCAAGCAACAACGGGTCGATGACGTTCTGGGCATAGCCTGAAACAATAAGGAGAGACAGCAGAAACAGTATAAACTTTTTCATGGCTTTATATATTTATGGATGGTTAACATGGGACAAAAATAGTGAATTTTTTGATTTTACAAGTAAAAAATGTTGTTTCAATCAAATTTTTTCCGTTTTAATTTATTGTTTGGTGCTTTAAAGCCTCTTTTCAGGATTTTCTATCTTTGCAGCCCAAAACGAGAGCTTGGCTCCGCCGAAAACGTAGATCAACGATTTAATGCGGGGCATTTCAACGAAGTCAATTTAAGAGTCATGGCGGAAAGGAAATATACTGAGGCCGTTCTTCCGAATGGCATCAGGCTGATACACAAGGAAAAACAAAGTGAAATTGCGCACTTGGTGCTGATGGTGGAGACCGGCACTCGCGACGAATTGCCACACGAGAACGGCCTCGCCCATTTCGTGGAGCATACCATTTTCAAAGGCACGCAAAACCGAAAGGCCTACCACATCCTAAGCTGTTTGGACAACGTGGGTGGCGACCTCAACGCCTTTACCACCAAGGAGGAGACCTGCATCCAAGCCACTTTTTTGAAGCAGCACTACAAACGCACCCTCGACCTCTTTGCCGACATCGCCTTCTGCTCCACCTTCCCCGAAAACGAGCTGGTCAAGGAAAAGGAAGTCATTTTAGACGAAATCAACTCCTATCTCGACTCACCTTCAGATGAAATCTACGACCTATTCGAAGAGATGGTGTTCAAAGGGCATCCTTTGGCACGCAACATATTGGGCACCACTGAGTTGGTAAAAGGTTTCCACCGTCAAGACATCCTCGACTTCAGGGAGCACAACTACAGCACCGACCAAATGATTTTGGCTTCCATCGGCGACATCAGCTTCAAGGAGTTTGAGAAGCTAGCCCTCACCTACTTTGGCAGCCAACCCACCCACCTCGTCAGCAGAAAACGCGAGGCTTTCAAAAGCTACGAGCCCGAGACCCGCACCGAGACCCGAAACAACCACCTCAGCCACTGCATGATAGGTGGCATCGCGCCCGAGTTCAGCAGTCCGCTGCGCATGCCCATCGTGATGCTCAACAACGTGTTGGGTGGACCAGCCATGAGCTCGCGCCTCGGCTTGAACATCCGCGAAAAGTACGGCTTTGCCTACAGCATCGAATCACAATACACCGCTTATTCCGATGTAGGTCTCATCAACGTCTACATGGGTGTCGACCCCGACTCGTTGGAACGTGCCATCGAGTTGGTTCACAAGGAATTGGACAAGCTCTGCACACAAAAGTTGGGCACCCTGCAGCTGCATCACGCCAAACAACAGCTTATCGGCCAAGTCGCATTGAGCTACGAAAGCGGCATGAATGAGTTGCTGAGCGCGACTCGTTCGCTCATCATGGGCGAGCCGATTGAATACATGGACGACATCATCCGCAAAGTGGAGGCAGTTTCGGCCAACGACATCCTCGACGTGGCCAACCGCGTCTTCGACAAGAAACAACTGAGTCAGATCATTTTTAAAGGCAATTGAACAAACGGTTACTGAGTTTGAGGTCGCTGACCCTGTCGAAGCGCCGAAGCACCCTGGCAACCCTAATGACATAAGCATGACCGACCCGTACCAAATAGAAGAATACATAGAAGCCCACACCACCGCGCCCGATGACGTGTTGCAGGAGCTGTATCGCCACACCTATCTGCACGAGATGAATCCGCGCATGATGTCGGGGCCGGTGCAAGGCAAGTTTCTCCAATTCCTCTGTCAGATGCTGAAGCCTCAGCGCGTGCTGGAAATCGGCACCTATACAGGTTATGCCGCCATCTGTATCGCACGTGGCTTGCCCGAAAGCGGAAAACTAGTCACCATCGAAGCCAACAGAGAGTATGAAGACACCTTACGGCATTATTTCGACAAGGCACAGGTCGAGGAGAAAATCGAGCTCATCCTTGGCGATGCCAAAGCGGTGATTCCAACTTTGGACGAGACTTTTGACCTCGTCTTCATCGATGCCGACAAAGTGAGCTATCCCACCTATTATAATATGGTGATGGAAAAAGTGCGTCCAGGCGGCTTCATCCTCGCCGACAATGTCCTTTGGGACGGCAAGGTGCTCAATGCACAAACCAAAGAGCGTGACACGCAGGCTCTCATCGCCTTCAATGACAGGGTGCAAAACGACCCAAGGGTGGAAAACGTGCTGCTCCCCATCCGCGATGGACTGATGATGATTCGCGTTGCTAATTGAGAAGCTCGATTCCTTTCTATACTGGCATACAGTAATTTACACCATTTATTGAAAAATAGTCGGATTTTTTACTTGACAAACCCGTCATAGTATGTAATTTTGCATTGTGAAATGTCATATAAAAAGACTGAAACGGAAAAAATCAAATTAAAATTACTAAACTTAAATAATAAACACTATGAGAAAAGGAATTCTACTCATCATTCTATTCAGCAGTTTTGCCATTGCATCCTTGGCTCAGTGTCCACCCATCTCGCACTGTGCGGCCAACAACATCAACGCCACTTTCCTCGGCGACGGTTCTTGCTTTTTGAGTCAAGAATATGTCCAAGGTGAAATCGGCGGGTGCCCCACATGGGAAGTGCCTGCGGGCTGCGGCAAACAAACCATTTTCCAGCATGCATTGTGGTTTGGTGGCCTTGATGCCAACGACGACCTTCACTTGGCTGCCATCAAATATGGTCAAATCAGTGGTCAGGACTTCTGGGCAGGACCGCTCAAAACAACCGATGCCACCATCGACCTGATGACCGCGCTCAAGTACCATCATATTTGGAACCTCACCCGCGAGGAAATCGACCACTTCATCGCCCATTACACTGAAGACAACTATGAGGCACCTGAAGACATCTTGACCTGGCCCGCCCACGGTGAAGGCGACTATGCCCAAAACCTTGCGCCTTTTGTCGATGTGGATGGCGATGGTCGCTACAACCCCGAAGCGGGCGACTACCCCGACATCAAGGGAGACCAGTGCCTATTCTTCATTTTCAATGACAATTACGACTTACACCTTGAAACGGGAGGCCAGAATATCGGTCTTGAGGTTCATGCCATGGTCTATGCCTACAACGCGCCTGACGACGAGGCACTCAACAACACGGTATTTATCAATTACAAATTCATTAACCGCTCCGCCAATGACTATCACGAGACGTATATCGGTCTTTGGACAGATTGGGACATCGGTCATCTTTGGGATGATTATATCGGCTGCGACGTGCAGCGCAATTCCTGTTTTTGTTATAACGGCGTTCCTGTAGATGGCAACGGAACACCCGATGCCTACGGCGACAATCCGCCGGTGCAGGTGCTTACCGTGTTGGCCGGACCTTATTCGGATGCCCATGAACGCTTGGGCATGTCAGGATTCATATTTTTCAACAGCTACAGTGGTGACAATGGAGACCCAAGCGTATCCTACGAATACTACAACTACATGCGCAGCCTTTGGAAGAACGGCCAACCCATGCGATACGGTGGCAACGGTTGCAACAACGGCACACTCGACCTGCCCTGTAAATACATGTACCCGGGCGACAGCGACCCCGAAAATATTGGCACCAACGGCATCCAGCCTGAAGGCTACGGCATCAACGGTGTGTATTGGACCGAGGAACAGTGCGGCAATACGCCTGAAGACCGAAGAGGTTTGGCCTCAGTCGGACCGTTTAATTTTCCGGCAGACAGCACGCAAGAATTGGACTATGCGATGATCACCGTTTGGAAAAACGAAAGCCAATCGGCCATGGAACGCAAAGGTGAGTTCATCGACCATATCAAAACGCTGTTCAACAACGGCCTTGCAAAATAAACATTGTCTAACCTTTTGAAAACAAACGACATGAAAAAGCTATACATCATATTGATTCTCGCCATGACAGGTATCATGGCCGAAGCCCAAACCAGTGTTTGGAATGGCAGCAGAAAACTTTGGACTCGCGGCGAGGGTACAGAAAGCAACCCATATCGGATTGAGACAGCCGAGAACCTAGCCTTCCTCGCTTACATGGTCAACAAAGGCTTTGATACAAGAGGGTTGTTTTTTGAACTGACAACCGACATCGACTTGAACGGTAGTGAATACCAGCCCTGGACACCTATTGGAACAGGAAATAACTACTTTTATGAGGACGGATGCTATAGAAAGCCCGAAACCTTTTATGCTCCCAGCAACCTTTTCAGAGGTTGTTTCGATGGCGGTGGGCATAAGATCTATAATATCTACATTAAGGATGCCACTTATGGGGGATTGTTCGGAGGGACTGACGAGCCTTGTGAAATCAGAAATGTCATCGTTGAAAGCGGCTATATCCAAAACGTTGTATACGGCGGTGGCATTGTCGGGAAATGCAATAACAACAACACTATCGTCGCGAACTGTTCGAACAAGGTGGATATCAACGGTGATTATGTTGGTGGCATTATGGGCCATGGAACTGGTATAATAAGTCAGTGCTTCAACTCAGGCAATATCAAAGGCAACAACGCCAGTGGAGGCATTGCGGGCATGATGGCGAAAGAAATCACAGAGTGCTTCAATACGGGAAAAGTGACTGCCCATAGCGGCGGTTGCGGAGGCATCATCGGGTCCACCCAAAGGGAAGTGACCATTGAAAACTGCTACAACAGGGGGCGCGTCAGTGGAAGCGCGCAAAACACGGGTGGCATTGGCGGCTTTGTCGTCAAAGGAACGGTGAAAAACTGCTACAACGTAGGTGACATTGCAAACAACGAAGGTATGGCAGGCGGGATTATCGGAGCCAACTACAACGGCACCGCCGACAACATCTACTACCTCAACACCTGCGGTAGCGAAGGCATTGGGACGGCCATGAGCGATGTTGACATGCGCGAAGAGGCCTTCGTCGACGTCCTGAACAAGGACACGAACGTCTGGGGCTACGACAACAGCAATGTCAACGACGGATACCCCCTCCTTGAAAGCTTCCACTTGTCGACCGCCGAAACGATGTACGCCACGATGAGCGTCTACCCCAACCCTGCCAAAGGCAGCTTCACCGTGGAAGGCACAGGCCTGCTGACCGTCATGAACGTACTTGGCCAGAAAGTCATGGAGCGGACGATTGAAGAGTGCAGCACCATTACACTGCCTGAAGGTATGTATCTTTTGAGACTAACCAGCGGCAATGCCTCAACAACGAGAAAAGTGGTGGTGTATTAAACCATAAAAAAGACGGTAATTCTTCATATTTAATGATTTGATTTGATTGGTTTTTCAGAGGCGATGCATGCATCGCCTCTTTTTTTGTTTAATATCAATCGAAATAATTCTCGTTTAAACGGAAATACATAGATTTAAACGGAATATTATGGATTAAAACAGAATAAAACCACAAATAGTACAATTTATTTCTTCCTGACACACAGTGCCGTAGATGAAATGACGAAAAATAGTTGAAAATAATGCTTGACAAAATTTCTCTGGATTGTATATTTGCATCGTGAAACGGTAAAAATATAGATTAAAACGGAATATTTTAGTTTAAAATTTTGAATAAATCGGGTTTAGGCCAACAAAACAACAACATGAAACAAAACTAACAGAATTATTAACCCTCAAAAACTAAAGCTATGAGAAAAGAAACTCTACTCCTTTTGATGCTTTGCAGTTTAGCTCTTGCATCCACGGCACAGCAGCCGCCGTTTTCGCGCTGCAACGCCAACAACGTCAACGCCACCATTATCGGTAATGGTTCCTGCTACACGTTTTTCTTCTATGCTTCCATTTCCGATTGCCCCATTTGGGAAGTACCAGCAGGCAGTGGCAAGTCGACCGTTTTCCAACACACACTGTGGTTTGGCGGCCTCGACACCAACGATAGCCTTCACTTGGCTGGGTTTAGGTTTGGCCAAATCGGCACGGATTACTGGACCGGACCGCTCAAAACGACCGACGCCACCACGAGTCTGATGGACATGCTGAAGTACTACCGCGTCTGGAACCTCACCCGCGTTGAAATCAACGATTTCATCGCTCATCATGGCGAGCCGGGGTATGCAGCCCCCGACGACATCCTGACCTGGCCTGCCCATGGTGACGGTGATTTCGCCGCCAACCTCGCTCCTTTCGTCGATGTGAACGGTGATGGGCTTTACGACCCCGAAGCAGGTGACTATCCCGACATCAAGGGCGACCAGTGCCTGTTCTTCATCTTCAACGACAGCTATGCCGACCACACCGAATCGGGCGGCGGCAAACTCGGCCTCGAAGTCCACGCAATGGTGTATGCCTACGACAACATCAAGGACGAAGCCTTATACAACACGGTGTTCGTCAACTACGAGTTCTTCAACCGCTCCGCCTACGACTACCACGACGTGTATCTTGGCCTTTGGTCCGACTGGGACATCGGGTATATGGGGGATGATTATGTAGGTTGCGACGTGCAACGCGGTGCCTGCTACGCCTATAACGCCACACCCTTCGATGGCAACGGCGAGCCCGACTCCTACGGCGACAACCCACCCGTGCAGGTGCTGACGGTCTTGGCAGGTCCCTTCATGGATGCCGACGGTCGCGACAACCCAACATACACGGGCGATTGCGCAGCACTATTCAACGGAACTCACCCCAACGACAAATACGCCTACAACGGCTTCAATTTCGGCAATGGCATCGCCGACGATGAACGCTTGGGCTTGACAGGATTCCTGTATCACAACAACAATTTGAGTCAGAATGGCGACCCAGAAGAGGCCGAGGACTACTATAACTACCTGCGTGGCCATTGGAAAAACGGCACGCCCATGCTTTATGGCGGTGACGGCTTATCAAGCGGAAACGTGGTCGGTCCCGAATGCAAATTCATGTTCCCTGGCGACAGCGACCCCTGCAACTTCGGCACCAACGGCATCGCGCCCAATGACGACTACAACACTGGCAGCAAATACTGGACAGAGAGTGAATGCCAGAATACGCCCAACGACCGTCGCGGACTTGCCTCGATCGGCCCCTTCACCCTTAACGCCGGCGGCACACAAGTGGTCGACTATGCCATGACCACGGTCTGGAAAGACAACGACCACTCAGCCATGG
The DNA here is from genome assembly GCA_036759285.1 of Candidatus Limiplasma sp. Classification (GTDB taxonomy): domain Bacteria; phylum Bacteroidota; class Bacteroidia; order Bacteroidales; family F082; genus Limimorpha. Next base: position 17,746 of record DAIOUZ010000012.1, read on the forward strand.
AGCGTATGGGAGAAATCATCGACCACATCAGAGACATGTTTGCACACGGTTTCTCAAAATAACAAAACAAATTATCTAACACTTTAACATTGAATACTATGAAAAAGATATACATCATCATCACGCTCCTCATGACGGGCATGATTGCCGAAGCCCAAACCAGTGTTTGGAACGGTAGCCGCAGACTTTGGACCAACGGTGAAGGCACCGAAAGCAACCCATTCTTGATTGAATCGGCGGAAAACCTTGCCTTCCTCTCTTATATGGTGAACAAAGGCGTAGACACACATGGATTATACTTCGCCCTGACCACCGACATCGACCTGAACGGCAGCGAAGACCTGCCTTGGTTCCCCATCGGCATGGGCAACCGTTGGTTTGCCGACGACGGCTGCGAACGCATCGTCGACCCGTCATTCAAGGACAACATTTTCTGCGGGCACTTCGACGGTGGTGGACACAGCATCTACAACCTCTATGTGGACGGCATGGATTACGCTGGACTGTTCGGACGCGTCAGCAACTGGTACAACGAAGGTGTCACCATCGAAAACGTCAGCATAGAAAGTGGCTACATCAACGGCACTTATAGCGGCGGCATCGTGGGAGATTGCGAAGGCATCGTTTTCATCACAAACTGCAAGAACAACGCCCAAATCAACGGGACGTCAATGGCAGGCGGCATCGTGGGCTTCGGCTCAAAAGTCATCCGCAACTGCAACAACACAGGACAGGTGAACGGAAAAGCAAAAGCAGGTGGCATTGCAGGAGCTGCTACAACGTGGGAAGCCTTTCCGATGAAGGCGGAGCCACAGGAGGCTTGTTTGGAAACAGCAGCACCAATTGCACGGTTGAAAACGCCTATTATCTGAACACCTGCGGCGGTTGGGGTACCGGCACAAACAAAACCGCTGAAGAGATGCGCGACCCCACTTTTGTCGACCTGCTGAACTACAACACCGATGTCTGGGCCTTCGACACAGACCACATCAACGACGGCTATCCTATCCTTGAAGGCAACACCGTATCGACCCCTGAAACGACAGCAACAGCCATGACTGTTTATCCCAACCCTGCCAAAGACAACTTCATTGTGGAAGGCACTGGCCTACTGACCATCACCAACGTGCTTGGCCAGAAAGTCCTAGAAAATGCGATTGAAGAACGCTATGTCGTCACGCTCCCAGGAGGCATCTACCTCTTGAGACTGACCGAGGGCAACAGCACGGCGACAAAAAAAGTCATAGTCTATTAAACCTGAATATGTATTGAACAAAGAAACGATAGTTTTCCATTTTGTTGATTGTTTTAGTTGAACTATTGGGGCGGCTCTCACGCCGCCCCAATACGAAACAAAAATGGAATTATAAATTAATAAATGTCAAAAGCTATGAAAACAAAACTCTACACCATTCTAATCGGCCTGCTGATGGCCGTCTGCATCACGAGTTACGGACAGGAAATCGTCGGCTCGTTTACCTCAACATCAAACAGCTATTATTGCGAAATCGTTGAAGCCAAAGACGGTTCAATAATTGTTGGGAATTACAAGGGAAGTGAAGATTACATAATATACAAACTATCTCCCGAAGGCATCCTGATCGACAGCATCACAATTCCAGAAACGGAGCATTTTGAGGCACAGCTTCTCGAAATCCCTTCAATGTCAGATTGCTACCTCGTCGCATTATTTGACCTGCGTCCAGAATATATTATGCTCAAATTCATTCTCATCAATGCGAATCTCGTTGTGATAAACACGAGTAACACATCAATTCCAACGGGAAGCAACTCTGGTATAAGCGCCAAACCCTTTATCATCACTTCTATCGACAACATTGTCATGCAATATGCTGCTAATTCGATTGGACATTACGCTTTTTTTGATCTTTATGGCACGTTGGAAAAAGACATTGTCTTATCTGCATTTATTAATAGTGCAGGATATGATGTGCCAGCCAACGACACATTGCTAAACAATTTTCAGCTTGCCGTATTCAGCGAATCGCCATTTACTTACAGTTGCCGTGGTAGTTACTCCTTAAACGACACAATTCACATCGTCAATTATATCTTAGACACGGATTTCAACCTTGTAAATCGGATTGAATATGCTCCTGCCTCATTTAACATAGCATTCGCAAGCGGGAATTGCTCAGTCATTCCACTTTCCAATACAGGAACCGACTCACACCTTTTGTATGCATGGACAAAATCCACTATTACTATGCTATCCACACTCATCAAATACGAAAACAACGGCAATCCTTTAGTCTTTCATGTATTTTCGGAGCACCCAGAAGCATTTTATAGTAACCCTAATATCAAAGACCAAAACTGCATGTATCTTTCTTACGGTTATTATTCTCATTTCGGTGTTTCCCAGTATCTTATCCGTTTGGATGGCGACCTTAACACCGTCTGGGATTTCCCAATCCCCTGTCCAAATAGTCAACAAAACATAATTCGCTCAATAAAATTACTGCGAAATGGCGATATTGCCGTTGGAACCACTCGAAAAAATTCACCCAACACTTCAATCCTTGAAGTCTTCATCGTCCGCGATAACGACCCCACAAAAATTTCAGAAACGGCATCCTTCGAGAAATCCTTTGTCTTATATCCCAACCCCGTGAAAGACCAACTGACCCTCCGCTTCGACGACGGCTTCGAGCCCGAGAGCGTTGAACTTTACGACCTTGCAGGCCGCCTGGTCGGCACCAAGCCAAACGGTCTGGAAAGCATCGATATGAGAACGATGCCCTCCGGGGTATACATGCTGCACGTCACCATGAAAGACGGGATAATCTACCACGAAAAGGTATTGTTTTTTCCATTATGATTTAGGTTTTAGTTGGGTTGTAGAGACGGTGCTTGCGCCGTCTCTATTCCTTTGTATTACCTTGATAGTTATTGTATGCGACAAAATTCAGTTAAAACGGAATTTTATAGGTTAAAACGGAATATTCATAATTAAATCAAATTATTTTGAAAAATAAGCGATTTTTTTCTGCTTGAAATACAGCGGATTATCTCGGGTGACGAAAAATAGTTGAAAAAAAAGCTTGACAAAATTTTATCATGTTGTATATTTGCAGTGTAAAACAACAAAAACATGAGTTAAAACGGAAAGATTTAGGTTAAAAGCTCAAAACAAAATCGGGTTTAGGCCATTAAAATAACAACATGAAACATAACAGACAATAAGTGCTTTTTTCATAATGATTTGGTTTTAGTTGATTTGATTTGGTTTGGTAGAGACGTTGCGTGCAACGTCTCTACATTTTTCAACCCAAATCAGTTCGTCTTAAACCTGTACTTCACCTCTTTCAGTTCCGCGTTTGCCTTCGTGATTTTATTCTTCAGGTTTTCCTTATAATTCGCCACTTTAGCAGCCATTTCCATATCGCCCAAAGCCAGCATCTCGGCGGCAAGGATGGCAGCATTGAGTGCACCATTCACGCCCACCGTGGCCACGGGGATGCCAGGAGGCATCTGGATGATGGACAGCATGGCATCTAGGCCGTCGAGCATACCCTTTACCGGAACGCCAATGACGGGCAAAGTAGTGTTAGCGGCAATTACGCCTGGCAAAGCGGCAGCCATACCCGCAGCGGCGATAATCACTTTGATACCGCGACCTTGGGCTTCGCGGGCAAACTGTTCCACTTCCTGCGGTGTACGGTGTGCGCTGAGGGCGTTCATCTCAAAAGGAATCTCCATCTCATCGAAGAACTGTGCGGCTTTTTCTAAAACGGGAAGGTCAGAGGTGCTTCCCATGATGATGCTTACTATTGGAGTCATTTTTAGTTATTCAGTTGGTCAGTTATTCAGTTATTCAGTTGGCCGATGGCTTATGGCCTATTGCCTATGGCAGCCCCATTAAAATATAATAGCTTCCGCTTTTATGAGGGCAGCCATGGGCCATTAGCCATAGGCCATAGTTTTGATGGCAAAAATAGTTTTTTTTCCCATGCGGTTGACCCATTAGAAGCATTTTGTATATTTGTATCGCCTAAACAAAAGGGCGAGCGAACTTCAATCCTTTGAAAATGAAAACAGTAAAAGTCTTAGACAAGGAATTTGGGCTGTATATCCCCCAAGAAAAAATCGAGAACAGCATCCAAGTGGTAGCCGAACAAATCAACCATGACTTGGACGGCATGAACCCGTTGTTTCTCGTGGTGCTCAACGGCGCCTTCATGTTTGCTTCCGAGCTGTTCAAGCGACTGACGATTCCGTGCGAAATCAGTTTCGTCAAACTATCGTCATACGCTGGCACGGAAACCACCAATGTCATCCGCGAACTGATTGGTTTGGACCATTCCTTGGACGGCCGCCATGTGGTTATTGTGGAAGACATCGTCGACACGGGTCACACCTTGCGCTACACCACCCAGAAGCTCCGCGACTTGAAAGCCGCTGACGTGCGCATCGCCACGCTGTTCTTCAAGCCGAACAACTTCCAATACACCTACCCCATTGACTACAAAGGCATGGACATCGGCAACGAGTTCATCGTGGGCTACGGCCTGGATTATGACCAACAGGGACGCAATTTACCAGATATTTATAAAATCATTGAATAAAAATGCTGAATTCAGAATGATGAATGCTGAATGAAAGGCAAAGCCAGCATCGCATTGCGACATTCAGCATTCATAATTCAGCATTCATAATTAAACAACATCAATATGCTAAACATCATCTTATTTGGCCCTCCTGGGGCAGGCAAAGGAACGCAGTCGCAGTTCCTGCGCGAGAAATACAACCTGACCTATATCTCCACGGGTGAAATCCTGCGCGAGGAAATCGCCGCCGAGAGCGAATTAGGTCTACAGGTCAAGGAAATCATCAGCCAAGGCAACCTCGTCTCCGACGAAATCGTGGCCAAAATCATCGAGAAGAAACTCTCCGAAAACATGGACTCGGCGGGCTTCCTTTTCGACGGCTATCCGCGCACGGTGCGTCAAGCCGAGATTTTGGACGAGATGATGGAGAAATTCGGCATGTCGCTGACAGGCGTGTTAAGCCTTGAAGTGCCCGAGGAGCTCCTCATCGAGCGCATGTTGGAACGCGGCAAGACCAGCGGTCGCGCCGACGACAACCTCGAGTCCATCAAGCACCGTTTTGTGGAATATGAGGCCAAGACACGCCCCGTGCTCGACTTCTACGAAGACAAAGACAACCTGCACACGGTGAACGGCGTAGGCGAAATCCCGCAAATCTTCGAGAATCTTTGCACGGTGATTGAATCTTTGTGAATTTCACGCTAAAAGCCTTTTTCACGCAGAATCCGCAGAAATCGCAGAAGCCTGGCGAACGCAAATGTAGCGTCGCTTCGCACTTCCCATAGTTCTGCGCATTCTGCGTGAGATATATTAATTGCGTGAAATTCAATGTTCCCAGCGAACGTCGCGCTTCAGGATGGACGGCGGGTTGCCGCCAATCACCTGATGCTCGCCTGCAAAGGTTGTCTTCAACATGGTGCCTGCCGCCAACACCGTGTTGCTCGGCACTTCTGCGCCTTTCAGCAGCACACATTTGCAGCCAATCCACACATGGTCGCCCACAAGGATGGGCTTGTCGGGATTGATACGTTGGTTTTCCATATCATACAAAGGATGTTCGTCGGTGTCCATTACGAGGATGTCCCAACTCAACAGACAGTCGTCGCCAAAATGAATCTCCTTAGCACAGACGATGGTGCTCTCCGCCGTCATGTTAAAACCCGCACCGAGCTGCAGCTTTCCGCGCACCGAGAGCTTTGAGCCATGTCCGATGCTCGCCTTGCCACCGAAACTGACCGTGCCGCTCACCTGCCAGATGCCACGTGAGCGTTTGCGGTCGTAGTGACCCACATCGCCGAAACCAATTTTCACCATAGCCGTTTCCACCTTTTCTGGAAGTTCCACTTTGCCGTGCAGTTCGCGCAGATAGGTACGATGCGACACCACGACGGGCAGCTTCAACGCTGTCTTCAGTGGAAAATAATGGAAATTGAAGCGCAGGGTCTTAGGAATGGAGCGGATGATATTGAAGACATCGAAAGCGGTCATGAGCATCGTTTTGAATGGGCAAAAATAGGAATATTAAACATAAATTCTCATGAATTTGTCACGAATTTTTCAAAAATAATTACATGAAAACTCATGAACCATTTATGGCAATTCGTGTTACTAAAGAAGAAAATTTTTATCTGAAACAAAGAAAATCATATTTGAATTGAATTATTTTCTATTTTTGACCGTCAAAAAACGCTCAATAACTATGAAAACTCTATTCCTGATACTTCTCTGCTTTATTTCTGCTTTTCAAGCTTCAGCCCAAGAATGCCAAATCGTTCAAGGCTACTGCAAGGACGAGAACGGCAAGGCCATTGAGAATGTGAGTGTGTATGCCCATGACTCACTCCTCGTTTCCGTGACTGATGAGCAAGGCCGATTCACCTATAGTCACGCCAAAGCAGGCGAAAAACTCCGTTTTGCCCACATGGTCTTTGAGCCGACCTATTACACCATCAACCAAAAAGACATCAATGGTAAAAACCTGACCATCAGGATGAAAACCAAGAGTCATGAACTGCTCGAAGTGGAAGTAACCGCCAACGCGCCTCACATCGCCTTCGACAATCCAGTGATGACCGTCCTTGACTACACCATCCGCGAAGACGGCATCTATATGATTGTCTATCGCCGCCGCCATTCCGCCTTGCTCCACCTCTCCTTCGACATGGACACGCTGCACGAATTGCCGATTTCTTCGCGTTACAAATACCTCACTAAGGACGCTTTCGGCGACATTTATGCCCTCAACGACTACCAAGCCAGCTTAGTAGGATTCATAGAATACGGCAACGGAAGGAAAGGCCAGATGAATTTCTACCATTCCATGCCGCGCAAGACTTTCTACGACAAGTTCTCCACCATCGTGGCCGCCTCCGACAGCGTTTTCATCACAGGGCGGTACTTCTATTACAACAAGGAGATGGCTTATTACTGCAACATCCTCGGCAGCGACAAAGAGCCTTACCTGCTCCATTACATCGTGGATGAAGAAGGTCGCGACGACATTTGGCTGTTGACGCATACGAGAGGTGGTATAGGGGCTAACTTTTGGGTTGCCAATCCTATCTATAACCCGATTTACGCCATCGACAACAAGTTCTACCTCTTTGCCTACACCGACCACGAGACCCTCATCTTCGATAACATGGGCAACAAGCTGGAACGTTATCCCCTCACTTTCCACAAATACCGCAAATGGAACGGCAAGATGGAACCCGACCGCCGCTGGAAACAGAAAATGATGTACGACGCCGCACGGAAGGAGTTCTACACCTTTTTCGCCAACAACGGCATCTACACCCTGAAGCGCATCGACCTGAAGACCGGCACCGCCACCGCCGTCATGGACCTCAGCGGCTATCCCTTCGC
>DAIOUZ010000012.1:25191-28617 GCA_036759285.1 Candidatus Limiplasma sp.
GAGTGTTGTATTTTATTTATCCTACGGGGTTCAATCATCGGAAGGCTTTGTATCAGGTGAGGATAGAATGAAAAAAATGATGCCTGAGTGCGTTTTGTCGTAAAAATATTGTATTTTTGCGACAAAATTACATCTATTATGGATATTCAATCAATTGAAAACAAAATACTTAAAAGCATCAAAAAATGCGGGAGGGGTACGGCAATTTTTTCCTCGGATTTTGTGCGTTTTGGAGAGCAAAAAACCATCAATAAAGCCTTGGAAAGAATGGCCAAGGAAGGCATCCTTCTTCGTATCAGCAGGGGTGTTTATTACTACCCCAAAATTGACAAGAAATTAGGAATAGGCGTATTGTATCCTACTTTGGAAACCATCGCCGAAGCCATCGCCAAACGCGACAAAGCCCGGATTGTGCCAACAGGGCTTTATGCGCTCAACAGGCTTGGTTTTTCCACCCAAATTCCCATGAACATCCAATATTTGACAGATGGAAGCAACCGCAAACTCACCCTATACAACGGCGCAACCATCGAATTCAAGCATACCACGCCTAAAAACTTGGCTTTCAATTCCTATTTGGCCATGCTGCTCACTTTTGCATTCAAGAGTTTAGGGAAAGATCATATCACCGATGAGGTTCTTGCCCACACCAAAGAATTGTTGGCGAAAGATTCGAGCCAAAGCGTGAAACAAGATTACAAACTGATGCCTGCTTGGGTGTCGTCAATCCTTAAATCACTTTATGAAGAATAACTATTTCACCATGACCGTCGCCGAACAGCGGCTCATTATGGAACAAACTGCCATCCGCCTGTCGTTGCCCATGCAAGCCGTCGAAAAAGACTTGTGGGTTACGGCCATGCTTCAAATCATATTTGGACTTCCCTGTGGTGCAAGCCTTGTTTTCAAAGGCGGTACTTCTCTCAGCAAAATTTGGGGACTAATCAACCGCTTTTCTGAGGACATAGATTTGGCCATAGACCGAAACCTATTCAATCTTGACGGTGATTTGACGAAAAAAGGCGTCAAGAAACTACGCAAAGCATCATCAATTTTTGTCAGGGAAGAACTCTGTCATCAGTTACAAGATGCCGTCAACAACACCCCACTTAAAGACCTGTGCCAGATTGAAGCACAACCCGATGGCGAAGGCGAATCAACCTATCCCGAACCTCGAATTATATTTGTTCGATACCAATCCATTTTCGATGACAAATTGGATTACATAGCGCCCATCATCAAGATAGAGGCAGGTGCGCGTTCCTTGCTTGAACCGGCTGAAAACAGAAAGATAAACAGCATGATTGAGAATGCAATGCCTACCATTTCCACAAAGATTTCAGATGCTTTTATCAAAACTGCCGTGGCCGAAAAGACTTTCTTGGAAAAAGCCTTTCTCTTACACGAACTATTTTCTGTCAACAATTCAGTAGAAGCCCATCGACGCTCGCGCCACATCTATGACCTTCAAATGATGATGCGAAATGGCATTGTGGAGAAAGCCATTCAAGACAATGCGTTGTGGGAAACCATCAGCCATCACCGATCCACTTTGACCAGTATGCAAGGTGTTGATTATACGCCTGATATTCGCGACCGCATCCAACTCGTTCCGCCCAAAGAATGTCGCGAAAAATGGCAAATTGATTACGAGTTGATGACTGGCGCCATGATCTACGGCTCCCGCCCAACCTTTGCCGAACTGATGGACAGCATGAGAGAATTGGAGCAAAGATTCAGAAGCAGAAAATGCTAAAAATCTCCTTTTCCGTGTAGTTTTTCCGCTTTTTTTGCGTCTAATAGGCAAACGATTCTGAACCAAACTTCGACAAACTCAGTAACCATGAAAGAGAAAGAAAGGGAATTTGCAGGCATCGTGAAGGCGCACAAAAACACCATCTACACCGTGTGTTACCTCTTCTCGAAGGACCAAGACGAGGTGAACGACTTGTTCCAAGAAACGCTCATCAACCTTTGGCGGGGCTTCGACTCGTTCAAAAGGCAATGCGACGTGAAGACTTGGATTTGGCGCGTCAGCCTCAACACCTGCCTCACCTTTGAGCGCAAGAAGAAACGCAATGTTGAGACGGTTTCCCTCAACATGGACATCAACCTCTTCACCGACACCGACGATGAAACCAAACAAATCCAGCAACTCTACCACCGCATCAACAAACTCGGCGTAGTGGACAGGGCCATCATCCTGCTTTGGTTAGAAAACATGAGTTACGAGGAAATCGGGCAAATCATCGGCATCTCCACCAAGAATGTCTCCGTCAAATTGGTTAGGATCAAGGAGCAACTGAAGAAAATGTCAAACGATTAAATACGCAAAACCATGGAAAACAACGAATTGGAAGAAATGAGGGCGCAGTTAGCCACCTTGAACGAAAAGTTGGAAAACGAAAACATCGTTGACGAAAAGCATTTTAGTGAAGCCACAAAAAACCACTTGTCAAAGTTACAACGGAAACTGATAGGCAACATCATCATATATACTGCGTGGGCAGCCTACTGCTATTGGAAACTTGAGCTGGGAATATTTTTATTTTTTTGCTTGGGGAACCTCATTTTAAGCATTTACCTTTACCGTGTGGCTCGCAAAGGCAGTTCTGCCTCCATGCCTATGGCGGAATACGCGCGGCGAATCCGTATGGCCCTGAAAATCTACAAAAGGGTAAATATGCTCATGTGGGTCTTAACCGCTTTGCTTATACTGGCATGGGGGGCATACGTGCTCATCTTAAATTGGCCATCAAACCTAGAAATAGTGCTCCCCATTTTCTTTGTGTGTTGCTTTATTGCTCTCTTCATGTGGGTTTCCTACTACATCGGCTACGTTTGTGTGTCACCTGATGTCGAGCTTATGCTGGAGCAGGTTTTGGAAGATTTGGATAAAGACAATCAGGATGCAAAATAAACGGTTTTCCGGTTCAAATCCAGATACTTGGCTCTCTTTGGAAAGTTGTATTTTCGCAAACCAAAACATAATTAAAATATATGAATGAAGGATTTGGCAAAACGATAAAGCTGTTTCTGCTTTGGTGTGGCTTGTTTTTGGCTCTACCAATCATCGGTGCAATCATAGGGCGCTTCTTTACGAGCCATGCAAACTATGAAATCCTGAAATGGATGCAACTATTGGGATATGTCCTAATAATTATCGTTTTTTTCGGCAAGCGCTATGTTGAGCTGTCGTTTGGCCGCATTGAGCGGCGTATGATTTGGCCTGTGGTTGGCATGTCTGTCTTGATTGCCGCATCTCAAGCGTTTGTTTTATTCACAGCATTGTTTTTGCTTGGTGTTGACCCTTCAGATCTAGGCGAAGATTTAGAGCGTCTTCAACGGCTTGTTTCCGGAACTGCCGGAATACTCAATGGCTGCATTTTTGCCCCAATAGCAGAAGAGATTGGTTTTCGAGGCCTT
>DAIOUZ010000013.1:0-394 GCA_036759285.1 Candidatus Limiplasma sp.
CATGCTCGATAAGCGTGACTTTTTGACACAACTCGCTGATTCTCTGATGATTTTTTCCGAGGTCATCGAGCAAACCAAAAATCTCTATCATGATGGTGGCATCCTCGTGGATGTTGTCGATGATTTCCTTGATTTGCTTGTCGATTTTCTTGGGGTTGTACATCAGGATGGTCTTGGCCGAGTGGTTGATGAAGTCAAGGAACTTGTCCAAGTCCATGGCCAAGGCGTTCATGTCCTCGCGGTCGAAAGGCGTGACGAAGGCGCTGTTCAGTTCGATGTAAAACTCGCGCAGCAACTCGTCGCCAGTGGTTTCCTGTTTCTTGATCATTCGGGTGAGCAGCCGGCGTTCCTCGGGATCATCGGATTTTACGAGTTCCTTGAGGTACCTAGCGGC
>DAIOUZ010000013.1:404-2764 GCA_036759285.1 Candidatus Limiplasma sp.
ATTATTGTGTTGGCCAGTTTGGCAGCCATCTCGGGGTCGTCGCTCTTGACCAGCTCCTTGAGGTATTTGGCGGCAATCTGCGCCGTTTCCGCCTGTTTGGCGTAAGTGGGGAAGAAGTGCTTCTCGCGACTGCTTCCTCCAGTGAAAATGTTGTTCAGTGCCATTGTGAAATGGGTTTGAAATCGTTTGATGGCTACGTTGGATTAAAATTCAGCGTGGTTAATTTTGGGGCAAAGATAAAGAATAATTGGAATGAAAAGAAATTAAATGCTAAAAACTACAATTCCGACGCAAAAGATGACACATTTTGTCTACTTCTGCATCGGAATTGTCATTTCCTTTCTTTTACGTAAAGATTATTTCGAGGCCACGCCACAAAGGTGGAACAGCACGCGCGCACCTACGTTGCCGTCCCAGTCGCCGCCATCAGGCGAGGGTGAGACCTCGCAGAGGTCGAAGCCGATGATGTCCTTGCCAGCCTCGCGGATGCGGTTGAGGAGGTACATCAGTTCCTCGTATTCCAAGCCGCCTGGCACGGGCGTGCCCGTGTTGGGGCAGAGCTTCGGGTCAAGGGCGTCGATGTCGATGGAGAGATAAACCTTTTCGGGCAAAGCGGCAATCATCTCGTCCACAATGTCCTTCCACTTGGCCCCTTCGTACATCCTGCGGCGGCAGTCGCGGTCAAAGAACACCTTTATTCTGTTGGGCTGACTCTCGGCCAAGGCTTTCTCTTGGTGGCAATAGTCGCGGATACCGACTTGCACGAGTTTTTTCACATTGCTGAATTTCAATGTGTTGAAGAAGATAGAGGCATGTGAGTATTTGAAGCCTTCGAAGGCATCGCGCAGGTCGCAGTGAGCATCGGCGTGAAGGATGCCATACTCCACACCTTTTTCATTCAAGTATTGATGGTAGGCGAGGGGACAGCTGTGGTCACCGCCCAAAAGGCCGACCATCTTGCCTTGTGCCTTCCAGTAAGCGATGCGCTCGCGCAGCCAGGCATTCTTCTTGTCTGTGGCGGCTTCAATGCGGGCGTAAAGTTCGGCATATTTCTCAGGCTCGTCGTCGATGGTGCCTTCATACAACGCGTTGATGATATCCTCGCTCAAAGGTGCCATCTCGTCGTGTAGTTCGCGCAACTCCTTGGGGAATTTATCCATCCAGATGCCTTTCTGCCATAGGTCGGGGTAGTCGTGGTGACAGAGGTCGACCTGCAAAGAAGCCTCCATGATAGTGGCCGGACCGTCGACGGTGCCACGGTTGTAACTAGTGGTGAGTTCCCATTCAACGGGGATGATGATGATTTGTGCCTCTTCGGCGGAGCAGGGAAGGCCGTAAATGCCAGAATCGGCGACGGCGGCTGCATTGGGATCAAAAGCGTTTTCCATTGTTGATAAAATTGATGGACAAAAATAGAGAAAAATCGAATTAATCTTTATTTTTGCGCCCAAAATCATTTCGGATGGACCTCTTTTCATGTCTTTCGCCCTTTGTTTTTTGCAGCTTTGCCTCGGGCAGTAGCGGCAATTGCTATTATGTGGGCAAGCATGATGAAGGTATCCTTGTAGATGTTGGCATCAATGCGCGACAAATCACGAAGGCTTTGTTGAAGAGCGATATTCCTTTGGATCACATCAAAGCCATCTTGATCACCCACGATCACATCGACCATGTGGTGGGACTTGAGACTTTCACAAAGAATTATCCCGTACCAATTTATGCGCACCCTGATTGTCTCGAGGGCATTCGGGAAGGCAAGTCCACAAAATTAGTCGATCCTCGGCTCTTCAACGAAATTGAGCCCATGCAGCCTTTCGAGATATGTGGTATCACCATTGAACCGTTTCCTGTGCTGCACGATGGTCGCGGTGCTGTCGGCTATCATTTTAACTATGAGGGACATACGTTGACGATTGCCACTGATATCGGGATGCTTGACAAAGTGGTGAAGGAGCAGATTCGTCGTGCCGACAATATTGTCATTGAGGCCAACTACGATGTGGAAATGCTGGAAAAAGGCTCATATCCTTATATTCTGAAGCAGCGCATCTCAGGTCCTTTCGGCCACTTGAGCAATACCGAGTCGGCGCGGTTCATCGCAGAGATTTACCATCCGGGCATCAAAAACATTATGCTGTGCCATCTCAGCGAAAACAACAATACGCCTGAAGTGGCCATGCAATGTTTCTATAAACACCTTCGTATGAAACGTGTCACACTCGATGTAAACACCTCGGTTTTCCCACTTCCAAGGCATAAAAGCACAGGAATTATCTGTTTGTAGTTCCACATTTTTCCACAATATCAGCTGTGGAGTGAGGACTTCCACACTTTTCCACAAAACGCACATACTGAAAAGT
>DAIOUZ010000013.1:2774-9345 GCA_036759285.1 Candidatus Limiplasma sp.
TAAAATCGGCGCAAAGTTAAGAACATTCTCGTTAATAATCAACGATTTTTCATTTATATAATAAATAGGTATGAAATATGCTATAAAAACTTGAAAATTTTGGTTTTATGAAAAACGGATTGTCATTATTTGCAGTGTTGTTTCTGATTGCTTTTGCTACATCATGCGATGTGGAGCGTTCGGAAAAGTATCAGACTCTTTTGGCCGAGCGCGATTCGCTCTATACTGAAGCGGTTGCAGCCAAAGGTGGTTTCGACAATGCTTTGTCAACCATCAATGAGATTGAAAATGCCCTTGAATCGATTCGTGCGGCTGAAGGTATCATTTTGATGGAGAATCAAGAAGGCAACACCAGCAAGGCTGTTTCCGAAATCAATGCCATACAACAGACCTTGCGCGAGAACCGCGACAAGATCAATGCGTTGGAAAAGCAACTGGCTGATCAGGGTGCCAAGTCGAAGGCTTTGAATCAGACCATCAATCGTTTGAAGAAACAGTTGGATGACAAGGACGTGTATATCAACAATTTGAAGGATGAACTCCAACAAAGCCGTCAACAGATTGCTGATTTGAGCGAACAAGTTTCGGATTTGAACGAAAACATCAGTAACCTCAATTCAAGCCTTGACGTGATGAATGAGATGAATGCTGTACAGCAGGAGACCATTGAAAATCAAGATGCTATGCTGAACACGGTGTGGGTATGTGTCGCTGCCGAGCCGGCATTGATTGAGAAGGGTATTATTAGTAAAGGCGGTTTGTTCCAAGCAAAGGAAATCTCAAAGCAAGGTTTCGACAAGAGCCAGTTCGTTCAGGCTGACAAGCGTGAATTGAACGTTATCCCGTTGAACACCAAAAAAGCCAAGATGATGACCACTCATCCGGAAAACAGTTATCAGATCAATGAAGGAGAACAGGGCTCTCTTGAACTGCAAATCCTTGATAAAGAAGCCTTCTGGAGTATTTCGAATTATTTGGTAGTTTCCATCAAATAAAATCCGTGTAATACGGAATCTGCTCGTTTTCAATTTTTTTTAAATTGCCTCACATTTCCCCAATGTGAGGCTTTTTTTTGTGTGTATTTTTGTGGAATCTACAGAAAATTGCTATTTTTGCACCATGAAATGCAAGATTCTAGTTGTGGAAGATGATGCCTCCTACGGCATGATGATTTTGACTTGGCTGAAAAAGAACGGCTATGAGGCTGTTCTTTCCACACGTTATGAGCAAGCCAAGGCAGAAATATCATCTGGTGGTTTTGGCTTGATCATCACCGACTTGCGTTTGCCCGATGGCGACGGTATCATTCTGATGTCGTGGGTGAGGGAGAAGCTCAAGAGCAAGGTGCCTATTATTGTCATGACGGGTTATGCCGAGGTGCAGACGGCGGTTTCGGCGATGAAACTCGGCGCTTTCGATTACCTTAAGAAACCTATCAACCCCAGCGTGCTTGAGGAGAAAATCGCCGCTGCGTTGGAGTCGACTGAAGATGAGGTTACTGAAGCTTTCATCCCCAACAATAGGCAATGGGTGAAAGGCAACAGCCCTGCCATGCAACGTCTTTATAAACATGTGGAATTGGTGGCCCCCACCAAGTTCTCCGTGATGATTCTCGGCGAGAGTGGTACAGGCAAGGAGTACATCGCCCGAATGATCCATGAATTGAGCCAGTATAAAGACGGACCTTTCATCCCTGTGGACTGTGGAAGCCTATCTAAAGAGTTGGCGCCTAGCGAGTTGTTTGGCCATCTGAAAGGGTCCTTTACCTCTGCCATTGCGGATAAAAAAGGTGTGTTTGAACAGGCCAAGGGTGGCACGGTGTTCCTCGACGAAGTGGGTAACCTGCCTTACGAGGTGCAGATGCAACTGCTTCGCGCCCTTCAGGAACAAAAGGTGCGTCCTGTGGGCTCTGCTACAGACATTCATGTGGACGTTCGCATTGTGGCAGCTACCAATGAAAACCTGGAGCGGGCGATTGAAGAAGGACGTTTCCGTCAGGATTTGTACCACCGCATCAACGAATTTGCCATTGAGGTGCCGCCATTGCGCGACCGTTTGGAAGACTTCGACGAGCTCACCACGTTCTTCATCCGTCAGGCCAACGAAGAATTGGGCAAAAACGTAAAGGGCATTTCTGAGGATGCCTTGCAACGGATGAAAGAGCAACGTTGGAACGGCAACCTGCGCGAGTTGCGCAATGTGGTGCGCCGCTGTGTGTTGTTCGCCGAGAGCGAAAACATCGAGATGGACGATCTTCCGGTGTTCAGTCCGCCGAACAAGAAAACGGTCATCGCAACGGTAGAAGACGACTGGGCTTTGCGTCCCGATCATGAGAAGGAACAGATTGAAGCTGCCTTGCAGAAGGCGAGGGGCAATAAGACCGTTGCCTCAAAACTGTTGCAAATCGATCGTAAGACCTTATATAATAAGATGCACCTCTACGGTATAGAGCTGTAAAGCTAAGGAATTAGCTGTAAATACCCATTTAATAAATTGATACTATGAAACTTAAATTTGCTGTATTTGTAGGCGCAATGACCCTATTGACGAATGTTGATGCCATGGGGCAAAATCCATACGACGATGTGGAACAGACCGAATGGGACATTATCGTGAAAAGCAAATCCTCGTCACCTTCTATTGTTGATATCATTACCTCATATCTTTTTGAAATAGAAGATGAAATGCATGGAGCGTTGAGTCATGCATGGCAACGTTATCTGAAACAAGAACCTGCCGAAAAGGGAGCCACGATGTTTGTGGACACGAAGAATGGCTATGTCAGTTATACAGAGGACTACGATCTAGCATATCCCGAAGATCCTAGTGGAGTGGTATCGGTGATAGAGATGTGTCTGTGGAATTGTGCGGATGGAACCCACAAGGTATTTGCTGAGAATGTGGTATTGACCCAGAATGGGGAAGTCATTCAAACCGAATTTACTGGCATCTGTTTTTATCTATACGATAAGAATACAAAAAGGTTGACCCTGATGCATGACTTCATCGAACTTGAATATGACATGTCCACTACCTTTGAGTTGCCTCAAAAAGGCAAAGATATTGTGGCAACCATTCACTCGCCTTCGGGGGAAATCCAGAAAACCTTGGTTTGGGACGGTTACCGCTTCCACCTTGCAAAATAATCAGCCGATTCCATATTTATCTGCCAACAGATCCATCAATTCATCGGTTTGGGCCATGAATTGGGCGGCATCTTCTTTCCAATTTGGATAGTCTTCTTCCGTCTCATTCTTGCCACGCATGGTGTTCATCCTGGCAAGGAAGGTGGTGTCGCGTCCCAATTGGATAAACATAGGTAACATCTTATGGCAAAGTCCTTGCATTTCAGCGAAATTCGATTGCTCAATTAAAGTATTCATTGAAACCATGTCGTTAGCTGTTGACTGCACGAAAACGGTCAAAACATCGGTCATGGCTTCGCGGTCGTTACCCATCATCTCACTGAAAGCAGGGAAGTCGGGGAAGGCGGTTTCTTCTTCATCTTCACTTAAAGCAACACTTCCGAAGAGGTTTTCTAACTGCTTTAAATTGAATGGCTTCTGTAAAAAGCCATCAAAGCCTTCACTCTTGGCGGTTTCGTTTGTGTATTCCATTCTTGCTGTCATCAAAATGACAGGTTTGTTGGGGTCGACTTCTTTAATAAGATAGAGGAGGTCGTTGCCTGTCACCGCACCCATCTCACGGTCGGTAAGGATGTAGTCAAAATCCTCAAGTTGTTTCAGAGCGTTGTCGAAATCACTCATCGAACGGCAGGGAATGGCGGTGTGTCCCAACCGGTGCAGCATGGTGTCGATAACAGACAGCAAAGTGTTGTCGTCGTCAATGATTAAAATATTGAGGCTTCTCTTTTTATCTTCACTGACTTCATCTTTTACTTCAAGTTGTTGTTCCACTTCTCCAACGGGTATTCTGACCTCGAAATGGGAGCCTTTGCCAACTTCAGAGTCGATGTGGATCTCTCCGTTGAGGAGGTCAACCAGACCTTTCACCACCGACATGCCATAGCCGCTGCCTTCAGCGAATTGGTTGTAGGTCTCGATGCGGACAAAAGGCTTGAACACCTCTTCCAACTTGTCATTCGGGATACCTACGCCCGTGTCGATGATGTCGAAAACGACCAAGTTGCGTCCCATCCTGGCTTTGAAACTGACACTGCCTTCCAAGGTGTATTTGACGCCATTAGATATAAGATTGATGAGTATCTGCTTGATTTTCAGTTGGTCGGATAGGATAAATGTATTTTCTTCGATGGAGGGCTCATAGTTGAACACCAGGTTCTTATGCTTGGCTATGGGTTCAAACATTTCAGCAGTCTCGTCGCAAAGTTGGCGAATGTTGAAGGTCTCGTTGTTGACTTGCAGCTTACCTTGTTCGAGGCTGGAGAACTCCAACAGGTTGGTCAAGAGGTTGAGGATGTGGTCGGCAGATTGTTGTATCGAGTTGATTTCCTTTTCGTTGCCTGTTTTGTCGATGAGTTCCACATAGCCTAGAATGGAACTCAACGGGGTTTTGATGTCGTGGGATACGGAGAGTAGGAGCTTGTGGCGGCTTTCCATGATTTCCTCCGTCTTCTTCTTAGCTTCTTCGGCGGCACGACGGGCTCGGTATCCTTTATTCACATCACTGATAATCAATATGATGAAGATGATGATAAGAATCAATGTCACAGCACCGACGATGAGGGATATCCGCGTGTTTTCATGGATGAGGTTCTCGCTTTTCTCGATTTCCATAATCGTGGAGTCGAGGATCTCTTGGTTGAGGTGAATCAACAAGGATGAAATCTGTTCGGAGAGCTGGTTGTCGGCGTTGACCAGTTCCTGCGTCTTTTTCTCGTATTCCTTTATCTTTTTCCAATACTCCTTTTTGGCCTTGTCGGAGAGTACGCGTAAGTCTGCCAAGATATTGACCGTGTCGGTCTGTTGACGTTGGATGTGCAGCGTGTCGGTGCGCTCGATGGAGACGCGGACAATGCTATCTCCTTGTTCTTCAGAAGGGTTGAACACCTTGCCGACACGTTGCCAAAATCCCTTTCTTTCTGTCTTTTTCGGCACGTGGATGAGAGTGTCCTTTGACACAGTGGTTATAACGATCTCTTCTTCGGGTTGCGGGGGAATATAGTCGTCGATGGTACGGTCAAACTCCGCCAAGGGATTGAAGTCGTGGAATTGGCGCGACAACTCGTTGCTGAGTCTTCCCTTGCTGTTGATGAGCCTTTCTATCTCGTTGACCATCTGTATGTTGTCATCGTTGAACTCAAAGCTCATGAGCGAGTCGGTCTGCGCCCTGATTTCATCACGGTAGGCATTAAACTCGTTTTTATATTTAGCTTGTTCGGTAAAGGCATACAGGTTGGCCGCGTTTTGGGCGCCGTGTACGTTTTTGGTGAATTGGTTGACCCAATTCAAGGCATCATGCTGTGCTTTGATGTTGGAACGTTGACTCTCGATGTTGTTGCGCAGGTTAAAGATGTAGTAAAACAAGGCGCAGCTGAGCGCAAAAACGAATAGGTAGGTGAGCACGACCTTCCAACTCGTTCGGCTTCCGCTGGGGTATTCGTTTTGACTTTTCTTCGACATGATGGCGCAAAGGTAAAACTTTTTTTTAAGGTATGCTGAGCTGCTGGGAAGGTTTGAAGAAAATGATATCAGGCTGTTGTTCGCTGATGGCGATATAACGCATACTCACCTCGGGCTTGTGCTTGCCATCACCCTTAAAGGGGCACTCGAACGAAATCAGGTTGTCGCCTTCGAGAAGTCTTGGCAGATTTCCCACTGGTTTGATTTCTTTAATCGTGTTATAATCGGCATCAGTGATGCAAGCATTTCCCTTGTGTTTCAAATCAAAAATCAGGTATTGCCCCGCTTTGATGGTTCCTGGGAATGTGATGCGACCTTGAGCGGAAATGATGCATGGATTACTTATGCTGCCTTTGCCTTCGACTTTGAGAATAAAGGAAAGCGGACTGTTGTAATGGCTGTTCCAATTCCAGTTGCCATGCACTTCTCCCCAGTATTTGCAAGTGTCGCAACGAGAGAGGGTGGTTTCGCAGACATATTGCCGCGATATTTGCTGTTCAAATAGCCAGAAAGTCGTGTCGTCGACCTGCATAAGATGCCAATTTCCATACGGGTCTTTGAACTGCTCCTTTTGTTCCTCACTAAAGGCATGAGCCAAACGCAACGTTTCCCATTGGTTGATGGCATGCATCATTTCATCGGTCAAACCGTGTTTCCGCATGGCTTCCGCGCTGAAATCGAGGCCAAAACCTGCATCGAAAGCGGCAGCTTTGGAGAGAAACCATTCCAATTCTTCCATCGTAGTGGCTTTGCGTTTTTTGTCGGCGAGGTGGATCTGGAAGTTACCTATCATCCAAGGCATATCGTTGTTGCAGTAAAACTTTTGCTTTTCGCTTAGTGTTTCCACTATCTTGGTGCGCATCGACTCGTTCCAGAGCTGATTCTCATTGACGCGACTTAGATACAACTTTGAATTAGGCGTAAGCAAGTCGGCTTGTAGGAGCTTGTCGGGATTGTATTTGTGCATC
>DAIOUZ010000013.1:9355-17013 GCA_036759285.1 Candidatus Limiplasma sp.
GGCTATATCACCTTGATTATTGTAGGAATAGCTTATTAGGTCGTTGAAAATCAATAGCGGAAAATCGGTTTTGGCGATTTTCTTGGCCTCGGCTTGTGCCAGTTGGTCTTGCAGTTCGAGGTCGGGGAGTAAAGTGCGTTCGGGCGTGTCCCAAAGCTTGTAAACTGTGGCATTGTTGGAGTGCATCGACTTCTTTGTGCCAAAAGCACCTCTGACGCAACCGTAAAACAAATTGATATTGCCGGTTCTTTCTGTCGTGCGGTAAGTGATGAGTTCGTCGCCGATTTGCAGCACATTAATGTTGGCGGGTTGGTCGAAGAGGTCGGAGTGGTATACTGCAAACTCGGTCTGCTTGTCATCGATAGGCAGTTGAAGTTGCAATTGACCTTGAATTAATAAGTGTTCCGAAGGTTTGGGCGTAACGTATTTGCTGTTGGTCGGGATGCGGTTGGCCAGCACCGAAAGACCCAAATCCAAACCGGCTTGATGGCATTTTTCTTTTAGGAATGCGGTATCTTGGGGGTTGTTGTCAGCTATCAGATAGGATTTTGTGCTTTTAATGACGTATTGTGGAATTGAGGATTCTTGCGCGAATGAAACCAATCCGCCCCACAAAAAAAGCATAACGATGGCAAAAACCCTCTTCATCAGTCGATTCCTCTCAGGTCTTTATAGAGTTGCACAGCGTAAAGGTCAGTCATGTTGGAGATGAAATCGATGACGGACTGTAGCTTGGTGTAGGTGTCGTCGGTGTTCACCTTGAACTGCTCGGGGACGAGTGAGAGCAGTTTTTTATTATAAGGTGTGTCAGGGTTCAACGTGGCATCGGTGAAATCTTCTAGCAGCGTGCCAATGACATTGAAGCCCGTTAATTCGATTTTCACAACGGAAGGATGACGGTAGATATGTTTCACCGACTCATCGCGGCAGAGGTCGAGGGCGTTTTTCTCAAACTCTGGGAGATGGGCAATGAGGCTCTTCTCGAAGCGACCTTCCATGATGGCATCGTAGTTTTTGACAAAGATGTCGCTGGCTAGGTTCACCAACTTGTTGATGAGCATAGCACGGAGGAAAGCCATTCGCTCGTTGACATCGGTCACGTCTTGGTAGACCTCGTCTTTATGTTTGAAGAAACTTTTGTCTTTGTCAGCGTCAAAAAACGAAACGAAACAGTTCTCTATGGCTTCCGTGCGGATGATGCCGCGTTTGTGGGCGTCTTCCATGTCGAGGACCAGGTAGCAGATGTCGTCAGCGGCTTCCATCATATAGGACAAAGGATGACGCGCATAGACGAGATGTTCGGCATCGATTTTTGGAATGCCGCACTCATTGACCACTTCTTCAAAGGCGGAAATCTCGGAATAAAACACGTTGTATTTCTTGCGGTTACCCTTGTTGTAGGAAGGGTAGGGATATTTTAATAAAGTGGCCAAAGTCGCAGAGGTCAATGAAAAGCCACCTGCACGCCTGCCTGTGAACTGGTGCGTCAACTGACGGAAAGCGTTGGCATTACCCTCGAAAGCGATGAGATCGCTCCATTGTTCGGGCAGGACCTTGTCTTTCAGTTCCTTGCCTTTGCCATCCTTGAAAAAGCTGCTGATGGTGTCTTCGCCCGAGTGACCGAAAGGCGGGTTGCCTAAGTCGTGAGCCAGGCATGCCGAGGCCACGATGGTCTCGATGTCGGACTGATGTTCTTTCAAATCAGGATGCTTCTTCGTGAGTTTTTCCACGGTGCGGCAGGCGATGGAGCGGCCCACGCTGGCCACTTCCAGGCTGTGAGTCAAGCGGTTGTGGACCATCTGTGCGCCCGGAAGGGGGAAGACCTGTGTCTTGTTCTGCAGGCGTCGGAAGGGGCTGCTGAAAATGATGCGGTCATAGTCGCGCTGAAACGAGCTGCGGATATCGGGGCTCTTGTGCGGCTGCGCATAGCGTTTGTTGGAGAGTAGGTCGGTCCAGTTCATATAATTATTTTCCATTCATCAATCCTTCAAATGTTGTAATCTGTCCGCAAAAGTACAAATTTTCCCAGGGAATGTGCAAAGTTTTTCCCTTTCTCCTTGACTTTCCCGAAAAACTCCTTATCTTTGCCTCGCTATATCAATTATGAATCATCTTCAAATATTCAACAATATGACAAACAAACATCTACAACCGAAAAGGGTGTTGCGCGCCGCCCTGTTTGTTCTGCTGCTGAGTGTGGTGGGGATGGCGAAAGCACAAAACATTGAGTTTGCCGATGCCAATGTGAAAGCTATTTGCGTGGCCAACTGGGATACCTATGGAGACGGTGAATTAAGTTATGCCGAGGCTGCTATGGTGACAAATTTGGGCACAGTATTCCGATACAATAGTAACTTTGGATTGCGTGCGGGCGAAATCACCGCCACGGCCAACCCGAACTACAATTTCGTGAATTGGACCAAGAACGGTACGGTGGTTTCGACCAACACAAGCTATACCTTCACGGTAAACGGATCTGCTTCCTACGTCGCCAACTTCGAGGCCAACCCTGTCTGCGATGTTGTCTTCGAACTTAATGACAGCTACGGCGATGGCTGGACTGGCAACAATCTTGTGGTGGAGGCCAACGGCACTTCGCAAGAGCTTACCCTCTACGATGGCTATAGTGTCACCTTTAACATACAGTTTGCCACCGGCGACCATGTCACTTTATCGTGGATTGAGGGTAGCGATCTTGATGAATGCTCTTTCACGGTGCGCTACGGGCATACCGGCGTTGTGATACTTGAGAAACCCCAGTCCTCTTTTGATTCTTTTTTCTCCTACGAGTTTGACGTGGATTGCGCTGCTTATACATACGACATCACCGCCACGGCCAACCCGGCCGAGGGTGGCACCGTCAGCGGTGCAGGCGAGTACTATAAAGGCCAACACTGCACACTGACCGCTACGGCCGAACCTGGATACGCCTTCCTCTATTGGACCAAGAACGGCACGCCGGTTTCGAGCCAAGCCTCTTATACCTTCCACGTGACGGAAGACGCCACTTATGTCGCCAACTTCGTCGATGCCAACACGGTTTGCAATGTTGTTTTCGACCTTGCAGACAGCGACGGCGACGGCTGGACAGGCAACCAACTTGTGGTGACATCCAACGGTTTCTCGCAGTATCTCACCATCGAAGACGGATATACGGAATCCTACACCATTCCGTTCACCAAGGGCACGTCTGTTTCCTTGGGTTGGATTACAGGATATTTTTCTGGTGAGTACACTTTCACGGTGAGCTATGAAGGTGGTGAAGTGTTTTTCGAAAGCAGCGGCACCTTCGACTCATCGTTCTCCCACGATTTTGTCGTGAACTGCGGCGGCACCGACTACCACACCCTCAACGTGTTAGGCTATGGCGACGGCACCGGCGGCTGGAACCTCATCGCCTCGCCCGTGGCAGGCAGCATCGAGGCTTGGGCGGTGGGCAACATCTTCGCCGCAACCGAATACGACCTCTACCGCTTCGACCAAGGCGAGGTAAAGGAATGGCGCAACTACAAGTCAGTGCCATTCAATCTCGAGAACGGCAAGGGCTATCTTTACGCCACCAAGGAGGAGCGGACCTTGGCTTTCGTCGGCCCCTACAACGAAGCGGACACGCAAGAAGTGCCGCTCATCTACACGACAACCAACCCCAGTGCCTCTATGCACGGCTGGAACCTTATCGGAAATCCGTTCACCACAAATGCCACCATCGGCGGGAGGAGTTTCTACAGGATGAACTCTGAAGGATCGGAAATCATCCCTGCAAATAGCAATGAACAGAATATCGCCCCGATGGAAGGCATCTTTGTCCACGCCGACACCGAGGGCGAAACCGTGACATTCACCAGGGCAACGAGAGCGACCGGCAATAGCGGGGAAATCGTCCTCAACCTTTTCAGCAACGGTGTTGCTTCGACAAGCCCGGCAACCACCTTGATGGACCGCGCCATCGTGCGTATGGGTGAGGGCCGTGCCTTACCCAAGTTCCAAATCAAGGACAACAGCGACAAACTCTACATCCCGCAAAGCGGGAAAGACTACGCCGTTGTCACCATTGGTAGAGACGTTGCGCGCAACGTCTTTACAGAAATGCCCGTGAATTTCGAGGCCGCGAAAAACGGCACCTACACGCTATCGGTGAACGTGGAAAACATGGATTTGGAATACCTTCACCTGATTGACAACCTCACCGGCGCGGATGTGGACCTCGTCCCCCTTTTAAGGGGGCAAGGGGGATTAAAACACCCCGCCACCTACACCTTCACCGCCAAAACCACCGACTACACCTCGCGTTTCAAACTGGTATTCAGTACAAACGACGCTTCGACAGGCTCAGCGTCCGATGCGCCGTTTGCCTACATCAGCAACGGGGAAATCCGTTTGCTGGTGGAGACGTGCCAAAGCGCGTCTCTACAGGTGATTGACATGACGGGTCGCGTGATTCGCGTTTGTACAGACATTGCACGCAACGTTTCTACAGACGGAATGACGGCAGGCGTTTACGTTTTGCGCCTGATTGACTGCGATTCCGTCAGGATGCAGAAGATTGTGGTGCCGTAGAAACGCAATTGTTTGGTTTTTTATTCTTTCAAACTCTGCCGAGCGTATGGCACCAAATCCTGCGAGGCGAACTCGCCCTTCAAGAACTTGAAATACCCAGCCACAGCGACCATGGCGGCGTTGTCGGTGGAATAGCTGAGGCGCGGGATGAACACCTTCCAATGGTATTTTTCTCCGAGTGCAAGCATGGCATCATGCAGTCCGCTGTTGGCACTCACACCGCCAGCGATGGCCACGGTCTTGATGCCTGTCTGCTTGCTGGCTTTCACCAATTTGTTCATCAGAATGTCGATGATGGTCTTCTGCACGGAAGCGCAGAGGTCGGCCTTGTTCTCTTCGATGAAGTTCGGGTTGACTTTCAAGTTGTCGCGGACGGTGTATAGGATGCTGGTTTTCAGTCCACTGAAGCTGTAATCCAAATCGGGAATCTGAGGCTTGGCGAAGGTGAAGGCATTGGGATTGCCGATTTTGGCCAGCTTGTCGATGACGGGACCGCCAGGGTAGGGCAGACCGAGGATTTTGGCTGTCTTGTCGAAAGCCTCGCCCGCAGCGTCGTCTATGGTCTTGCCGATGACTTCCATGTCGAAGTAGTCTTTCACCACCACGATTTGGGTGTGACCGCCCGAGACGGTGAGACAAAGGAATGGGAAGTCGGGCACCTCGGTGTGGGTCTCATCAGTGGCGAAATGCACCAGAATATGCGCATTCATGTGGTCAATCTCCACCATCGGGATGTTCAAAGTCTGGGCGAAAGCCTTTGCAAATGAGGTCCACGCGTAAAAGCGATGGCAGATAACTGATTTTTTTCTATTTTTGCAGTCTTCAAGGCCGTGTCGATGACAGGGATGATATTTTGCTGGTGGGCACGCGAAGCGAGTTCGGGGACAACACCACCGTATTGCTCGTGAACCTTCTGACTGGCAATGACATTGGAGAGTACGCGCGTGCCTTGAAGCACTGCGGCAGAGGTGTCGTCGCACGAAGATTCGATGCCTAAAATGTATTCGTTCATGGGTCTCAATTTGGAGGGTCAAAATTATTAAAAAAAAGATTATCCATACCATTTTGATTGTATTTGTGGTGTTGCTTGCCATCATCACAAGTCTTTTTATTGCCATCCAAGACCCTATCGTTCAGAAGTTTGCGGTGCGTTTTGCTGGAGGATATCTCTCTGAAAAAACAGGAGCCGACATCAAAGTGGGACGTTTGGTGGTCACGCCCGATTTACGTGTCTTTATTGATGATGTTGTTGTCAAAGACCTGAGAAAGAATAATTTGGCGAAGATAGACAAGCTGAGGACGAAAATCGATCTTGGCGACTTGTTGGAAGGCAAAATCCATCTCGAAGACGTGGAATTGCGCAACACGGAGGCCAACCTGATTAAGTATGAGGGGGAAGACCAGTTCAATTTCGGTTTCTTCGCCGAGGCTTTCAAAAGCGACAAGGAGAAGCCAGAAAAAGCACCCATGCCCATCATCGTCGACAAGATTTCATTGAAGAAGGTGGATTTCGTGTATTGGAACCAAAACCAGGACCAGCCGGAAAAAACGGAGAATAACCTGATGGATTATTCCCATATCGACCTTGACGACATCAACCTTGAAGCCTCAAACTTCTACATGTTGGGCGACCCCATCCATGCCGATATCAAATCCCTTGCTGCCAAAGAACTGAGCGGATTGGAACTGAAGCACTTCGATTCGGAGGTCGTGGTTTGCTCAAACGGCATCTACCTTGATGGGATGAACATGGAGACCAATAATAGCCAATTCGACTTGGACCTTCACATGTTGTATGACGACTTTTCGGCTTTCGATGATTTCGTCAACAAAGTGACATTTGATGCCACGATACGTCCGACCGACATTATGCTTTCCGATATTGGCGTCTTCACTAGCGTCATGTACAAGATGCCGGACAAACTGAAGTTTAACGGTCGTTTCACTGGTCCCATAGAGCATTTCCGTGTCGATGACTTTAAGGTGGATTTTGGAAAAGCCACCACAATCGAAGGTAGCCTAAGCATGCATCCTTTGGATTTCGAGAACGGCTATCATACGATGGACATCAAAAACATGCATTTCACGTATGACGATCTGGTGAATTTCTACATTCCCTCATCGACGAAGACCATCCCACTGCCTGAGTCGCTACGCGCCATGAACCAAGGCAGGGTCTCGCTCAACTTCAAAGGGTCTTACAACAATTTCCATTCCGAGATCTATCTGAACTCTGGGGTCGGAAAGGTGGATGCCAACATCGCTCGGTCACAACGCGGCTCGGGCGACAATGTGTTTTCGGGCTATGTCATCGGCGACGGCGTGAATGTGGGCTCGTTCATCAACAACTCCAAGTTGTTTGGCCAGTTGGACATGAATGCCGATTTCTCCATGAAATTCCCCGACAAAGGCAATCCCGAGCTGGACATGAAAGGCAATGTGTACAACGCTGAGATTTTGGGTTGCCAGATTGCTGAGATCAATTTGGATGCCGCCATGAAGGAAAGCCGATTCAACGGTAAGGTTAAGGTGAATGACAATGATTTGGCTCTTGATTTCAATGGCTTGATCGACTTCGAGGACCCCAAGCATCCTAAATCCGACTTCAACGCTGTCATTGAAAAGGCCGACCTCCATGCGTTGAATATTATGAAAGACGACTCCATTTCCTTAATCAGCACCCGAGTTTATGTGAACCTGTCGGGATATGACCTTGACGATTTGGAAGGAGAAGTGTTCATCGACAGCACGGTGTACCGCGACAGCCGTGGACGTTATTATATGGAAGAATTCACTGGCTCCATCATGGACGACAACCTGATGCAACGCCGCATCAATATGAACTGCGATTTCTTCGATTTCGAGATGGGGGGTAAGATGAATTTTGCACAAATGCTTCCAGTGTTCAAGGAATATGTGGACCATTACGTTCATATTCCGTTGTGGGATAAGGACCTTGAGGATTTTGAAAAATACAAGCTAAAACACGATGTGGAGCAGGACTTCTTCCTCAACTTGACCCTAAAAGACACCAAGACATTGAGCCGGTTGTTTATGCCTTCGCTGAAGATTGCGAAGAACACTTCACTCAAAGGCACGTT
>DAIOUZ010000013.1:17023-18257 GCA_036759285.1 Candidatus Limiplasma sp.
CCATGCCTTGAACTTGACCTTGCGTTCAAACAATGTGCAGATTGGTGACGTGAGTTTAAACGACATCGAATTGAAGAACGCCAATTTCTTCAGGTCGACCATGACTAGCCTCTCTATTAAGGATGTGTCTTATGACAAAATCGGTGCAACGGATACACTGTCGCTCGGCATTGAGAATTTTAACTTTGCCACTAGGATGTTGAACGACACCATTTTCGGACGTGTGGTATGGGATGATGATTTGGAGGAAAGCCGTAACAAGGCGTTGATTGAAACCTATTTCCATCCACATGATAAAGGCAGCATTTTCTCTATCACCAAAGCTGACTTGCTTATCCAAGACTCTACATGGACGGTGTCGCCCAACAACTTCATCGACATTACAGACGGCCGTATAACGCTTTCCAATTTGATGTTCAGCAATCATCATCAATGCATCCGTGCCGATGGCTATGTGCCCATGCACGAGGGAGATACCCTATCAGTTCAGCTTCGCGATTTCGACCTCTCCAACATTGACTTCCTGACCATTGACAATGGCTTCGACCTCGATGGGTTTATCTCGGGTGATGCCTTGGTCAGTGATTTGAAGAAGAATCCCATGGTGTTGGCCGATTTGATGATCCGAGAGTTGGGCTTTAATGGCGACGAGATTGGTGATGCCATCATCGAAAGTGCCTGGAACAATGAGGATAAATCCATTGATGTAAATGCAAACATCCTTGATTTGGGCAAGAAGACCTTGAATGCCTACGGGTCGTATTACACGGCCAGGAAAAATGACAATCTTGATTTCAAGGTCGAGATGGATTCTTTGCGTTTGGCAATCTTGAGTCCTTTGCTGACGGGTGTGGTGTCGCGACTACAGGGTTTCGGCAACGGCTTGGTCACCATTAAAGGCTCCCTCGACAGTCCCGACATCGATGGCCGGTTGAAACTGAACGACGGTGGCTGTAAAATCGCCTATTTGAACACCTTCTACACATTCAGCCCTACCATTTTCATTGACAATAAAGTCATTCGTTTTGACAATATGGTCTTGACGGATACGCTGGGCAATACTGCCACTGTGGAAGGCCGGATTAGACATGACCATTTGAAGGACTTTTATTTGGATCTGAAGATGTACCCGCGGGACTTCCTCGCCATGGCTACCACCATCAAGGAGAACGACACCTTCTTCGGCACTGCGGTGGCTAATGGAGTGGTCACCGTGAAAGGACCCTTCAAGGAT
>DAIOUZ010000013.1:18267-28271 GCA_036759285.1 Candidatus Limiplasma sp.
ATCAATCTCGACATCAAAGCCATAACACGCCGTGGCACCAACCTCACCATTCCGCTGAATCAGACTGCTACCGTTAAGGACAACGATTTCATCATCTTCCTTTCCAAGGAAGTGGAAGAAGTGGAGGAAGAGGTTGAAGTGCCCGAAACGAAGGAAAAGACTAAGAGCAACTTCAGCCTTAGCTTGGATGTGAATGCTACCGACGATGCCTCCCTGAAGATTTTCCTTCCCGGGAATATTGGCACCATCGACGCCACGGGCAATGGCCGTATGAAAATGAATACCGCCACCACTGAACCTTTCACCATGGTGGGCGACTATGCTATCAAGGCGGGACGTTTCCAATTGACGTTGTATAACCTCATAACCCGTATGTTTAACCTCAAGGAAGGCGGCACCCTCACTTGGTCAGGCAGTCCCACAGATGGACGTATCAATGCCACTGGTGCCTATTCCGTCAAGGCCTCGCTTGCTGGATTAGGCGTGCAGGTCGACTCCACCACAGTGGGGAGCAATGTGAATGTGGAATGCCTGATTCATTTGAAAGGTGCGTTGCTCAACCCTGACATCACCTTTGGAATGAACCTGCCGAATGCAACGGAAGACATCACACAAACCGTATTTACCCTCATCGACACGACCAACCAAGCTGTGATGACACAACAAGCCGTGTCCTTGCTGGTTCTTGGACAGTTCGCCTATGCGGGAGGTGGAGGCGCAGGTGAGGCATTGAGTCTTACTAATGTCTTGGTGGGAAGTATGCAAGTCGACATCACGGACAACATCAATTTGGGCATCAGCTATCATCCTGGAAGTGAGGCTACCTACGATGAATATCAAATCGCCATGCGTACACAACTCTTCCAGGACCGCCTCACCATCGAGACGAACGTTGGTGTTATGTCGAATAATACCGTATCGGGTGGAAGTAATGCCTCCAATATTGTGGGTGAATTCGACATGTATTACAAGTTGACAGAAGATGGACGGTTGCAAGCCCATTTCTATAACCACTCCAACTACAATTCTAATTTCAATAGCTTTACCTTCGACAAGCGGTCGCCTTATACGCAAGGCTTGGGTCTTTCCTACAGTAAGTCGTTCGACAAATTCCGCAATGCCTTCAAGCGAAGAAGCTTCACGAGTCCCAACCAACCGCTATTGATAAAGCCTACGAGAAAGGAAAACGAATAAGTCATGGAAAACGCCGCCAATTTCAAAGTCTTTCAGGCCTCGGCTGGTGCAGGAAAGACCTTTACGCTCATTAAGGAATACTTGAAGCTATGCCTTAAAAACGAGGGTGCGGTCGCCAATTTCAAGCATATTCTTGCCATTACTTTCACCAATGCCGCAGCCAACGAGATGAAGGCCAAAATCGTGAAGACGCTTTGCGAAATCATTGACGGCACGGAACTTGACCCGAAATCGATGGAGGCTATTCTGATGGAAGAGTTGGGAATCAGCGACGAACAACTGAAACGCAACGCACAGCGCTTGATGACCTGTATCATGCACGATTACAGTAGCTTCTGTGTGAGCACCATCGATGCCTTTGTGCAGAAACTTTCGCGAAGCTTTGCCCATGACTTGGGCCTGCCCAACCAATACACGGTCAGTATCGACACGGAAGAAGTGGCTGACACGATAACCGAGAATCTGGGGTTGAGGATCAGCGACAAAGACGATTTCCTTACTCGTCTGCTCATCGACTTCAGCAACAACCAATTCGACAACCAACGCTCAACAGCCATCGAAAGCCAACTCTCCGAATTCATCGCCAAACTGATGACCGAGAAGGCTTACCAAAAGGACGAGAACAACAACATCAAAAACCCTGTCCAATACAAGCAAACACTTGAGTTTCTGAATAGTAAAATTCATGGTTTTGAACAAGGATTGAAGCCTCTTTTGGATGAATTTGAAGCCGTCGAAAAGAGGTATGGACTCCGAGACGAGTTGTATTCCTATGGCAAAAACGGTTTCATTTCATACGTCAGGAAACTTTCGAAAAAAACATACGAGCAGCCAAGTGCCCGATTCAATACGGTGATCGAAAAGCGCAGTTGCTTCTCCAAAGAGGCTGAGAAACAGTTAGGAAAGGCACAGGTCGAGGAGATTAATTCGGCTTTGCTGCTTATGTTGGAGAAATTGAAAGCTTTTGTTGAAGTAGGATTAGGTAAGTTCTTGTTTTACAAGACTCAACGTGATTTGTTGTATCTTTATGCGTTGCGTACCCAAATCCGAATGGAGTTTGAAGCTTTGGCTAGTGAGGACGAGGTGGTTCACATCTCGGAGTTCAATAAACTGCTCAATACGGTGATGGGGGATTTCTCGGTTCCCTTTGTGTATGAGCGCATAGGAGAACATTTCCGTCATGTGTTTGTCGATGAGTTCCAGGACACTTCCGTCTTGCAATGGCAGAATCTCTTGCCCCTGATTGACAACGGCTTGTCGGCAGGCGAGATGAGTATGGTGGTGGGCGACGGCAAGCAGTCCATCTACCGTTTCCGCAGCGGTGAGGTAGAGCAGATCGTGAACCTTCCTGACATTTACGCCTTACCACAGGACGAGCGCAAAGCGGCATTTGAGCAGTATCAGAGTAATTTGAGGAACAATTTCGCTTTTAAGAACTTAGACACCAACTACCGCTCGTTTGCCAATGTGGTCGACTTCAACAATGCCTTTTTTGAGGCAGCGTATCATCAGCTCTCTCCTGAGTTGCAAAAGGTGTACATCGCCGAAAAGCCTGGCACAGACGAAGGTGTGAGTATATACCAAAAAAAGGCCAAGACGGAAGAAGGTTTGGTGCAAGTTGAACTCTATGATGCTGAGAACCAGCCTGATTACTGTTTTGATAGGGTAGAGGCTATCATCCGTGAACTTAAAGAGAACAAGGGTTATCAGTATTCCGACATCACTATTCTTACCCGAAAGTCGGATTATGGCTCGGAGATGGCCAACTATTTGAACGACAGAGGTATCCCTGTCATCTCCCAGGACTCGATTTTGCTGAAATCTTCCGATAAGGTGCAACTGCTGGTCAATGCGTTGCGCTATTTGATTTACGATGACAACGAGACAAATGTCGCCAATGTGTTGTTTTATTGGAAACTGACACAAAATCCTGATTTTGAGGGCGATATCAGTGATTGTTTTGACGACGTGAAAGCCATTGCCAAAGGCGAGAGAGCTATTGAAACGGTCATGGGCATAGGTGAGGCAGGATTGCTACAAGGCACACTTTCCAAGGCGACTTGTCTCTATGACCTTTGCGCCAATTTGCTGCGTGCCTTCCATTTCGATACGATTCGCGACACCTTCTTGAACTATTTTATGGAGGAGGTCTTCAAGTGGCAGTCCGGTACGAAGGAGGGCATCGCCGAGTTCCTGTCGTTTTGGGACAAGAAGCAGGACAAGCTCGCTGTGATGTCGGTGAGTGGCAATGCGGTGAAAATCATGACGATACACAAGTCGAAAGGCTTGGAGTTTCCTGTGGTCATCTATCCTGAGGCCATCATCAGTTTGGATGAGAAGTTGAACGCCAGCAAGGCTGCTGAGGAATGGTTGCGTCCTGAAGAGTTGGGCTTTGAGGCGATTCCCAATTTGGAAAAGGTGTTGTTCAAGTTGGACAAGAACGCAGTGAACATGGGTGATATGGCGTCGCAAAGGGTTGAAAAAGAAGACGAAAGCAACCGTTTGGACAACCTCAACCTGCTTTATGTGGCCTTCACCCGTGCCGTGCAACGTCTGTATGTCATCGCTAAACAAGGCAAGGAGAAACAGGCAAATATTATCCGTGACTTCTTAGTGGATAAGGAAGACCATCGTGTCTCAGCTGACGCGGCATGGATATATCGTTTCGGAAACCCAAATTTCAGGAATCCGAAAGAGAAAACTGATGAAGACACAGTCGAAGCCATGACGGATTCAGTGGCATCGGATTGGTTTCGGAAAATCAAGGTTGATGCCGATCCAACGCTATTTTGGCAATCGGAGAACGATGCCATGCTGCCGCGCGAATGGGGCGAGTTGGTGCATCAGATTTTGGCGAAGATCCGCAACATAGAGGAAGCCGACACGGTTTTGTTGCCTTATTTGCATGAAGGTGTCATAGATTTGAAGACAGCTGGTGCGTTGAAGGACAAGTTCCTGCAGATGGCCCAACATCTGCTGATTAGTGGTGCATTTAGTAGCGATGCCAAGGTGAAGACGGAATGTGAAATCCTTTACCAAGGCAAGATTCTTCGCCTTGACCGTTATGCAGAGCTTCCAGATGTCATCTACCTGATTGACTACAAGACGGGCAAGAAAGACGAAGACCATCGGAATCAAGTGCTAACTTATGCCAATGCCTTGAGAGCGATGTCCGAAAAGGAGATTAGGGCGTATTTGGCTTACCTTGGTGACTCGGTGGAAGTTGAACAGGTCAGTGTTGGATGATGAGTTTTTTGTAATGATGGTTGCTTAGGCATTTCACATGAACGATGTATACTCCGCTGTCGTAGTGGCTGACATCCAACTCGACTACCTCCCGGTTGGCATTGACATGGTCAACCCGTGTTCCGAGTAGGTTAAGCACTTCCACTTCATCGATGAGCGGCATATAGATTTCAACCTTGCTGCTGGCGGGATTGGGGTATACAACCATCTCATCGCCTTCGTTGAATACGCGCACCAAGACCGAGGCTTCGGTGCTACATCCGTTTTTGGAGAAACCTGTTACCGTATACCTCTTGTCGACCATGGGGTAAACGGTGATGCTTTCGGTGGTGTCGCCCGTCGACCAAAGATAAGAATCGGCACCGGATGCAGTAAGATGAATGAAGTTTCCATATTCGACAAGGGTGTCGTTGCTGCACTGAAGCAATGGCCGAGGCAGCACGGTCAGATATAGTTCATAGCCTTTACAGTTAATGGTGGAGGAATAATATCCTCCAGAAGTCAGGGGAGTATCGAAGAAATAGTAAGTCTCGCCTTCGCAGATTTCTTCCTCCATGGGAACAGGAACGTAGGATACAGGATTTACAGTCAGGTCAAGCTCGTAGGTTTTGCAATCCACGGTAGTCGAATAATGTCCTGCTTCCTTGAGAGGCAAGCCGAAGAAGTAATAAGTCTCGTCTTCGCAGATATCTTTTTCCATAGGGATG
This sequence comes from Candidatus Limiplasma sp., assembly GCA_036759285.1. Classification (GTDB taxonomy): domain Bacteria; phylum Bacteroidota; class Bacteroidia; order Bacteroidales; family F082; genus Limimorpha. The sequence goes on from DAIOUZ010000013.1 coordinate 23,415, forward strand.
GTATCCAAAGGCTCCATGGCCAATTTGAGCCTATAAGTGACGCAACGGTCGGTGGTGGTGTATTGCCCAGGTTCAGTGAGGAGGGTGCCAAAGAAATCATACGTTCCGTTTTCGCAAATCACCTCATTGAGGAAGACCGTCGGTGGAGGTATTTGCATTACTACGACATAGAGACTGTCGTAAGGCACGGTGTGTTCAAAGAAAGTGTAAATGCCTAATTCTGAGATGAGTGAGTCTTGATAATAGTAAGGCTCGTCTTCACAATAATAGGCATTGATATACTTGGCGGTGGCATCTGATTCGAAGGCACCAAGATCGACTTTTCTGTGTCTCAAACGTGGATTGCCTTCCAAATCGGTTGCGGGCTGACCGGTAATGCCCATGACTCTGTCGATGCAAGGACTGTCCGATTGCAGCCGCCAGTCGCCACCATGCCCCGTACTTCCCGCAGCGACATTGGCGTTTTTGAATCTGACGTAAAACCTTGGCAAACTGCCGTCATTGTCGGTATCGGCATTGAAATTGCGTTCTGTATCCGAAAGACCTTCGACAGCACAATAGGAATAGGTCTCTGATGGCCCGATTTGTGTGTTTTCGCCTGAACTAAGGTTGCCCCAAATGATACAGTTTCTTATATCGTTGTCAGAATTGTACACCCCTCCATAATCGTCAGTGGCTTCGTTTTTGACAATGGTGCAGTTGTAGAGTTGGTTGTTGGCAGCCAAGTAACACCCTCCGCCCATCCCAGCGGTATTGTTGCTGATGACGCAACTCCAAAAGGTGTTTCCTTCACCAAAGCAGTTGATGCCGCCACCATGTTCGCTGGCAAAGTTGTTAGAGAAAGTGCATTGGATGAAATGGTTGGGTTTGTGAGAAGAACAATAGATGCCGCCACCGCTTTTCCTCGCGATGTTGTCGTGAATTTGGCAGCGGAGTAAGGAAACATTGCCGTTATCGTAGATGGCGCCACCATAGAATTTCGCCTCGTTGTCAAAGAACTCGCAGTCCTCAACCGTGATGGTTCCCTGATTCTGATTGGAAGATTGCGCGAGGCCTCCGCCGTTGGAATTGGAGTAGTTATGACAGATTTTGCAGTTTTTGACACTCACTTTGTTGGTCAAGCGGAGACCACCGCCATGCCCGCTTGTTCCGTTTTGGATGGTAAAACCGTCGATAACGACCTCCTCGTAATCTGAGAGGGTAAGCACATTAATCACGCCTTGCCTGTGGTTACCGTCCAACACAGAGGGATGGGCTTCAAAATCCCGCAGCGAAAGGTCGTAGTTGAAAGGTTCGTCGCCCTTGAAGCCGCCGTAGAGCTTGCAACTGGACATGATGCGGAAAGCATAATAGTCGGAGAGAAAACCATAGTAGACCCCTTTCTTTACCCAAACAGACCGGTTGTCGACCTGACTCATGAACATGGCCAACTGTAGTTCGTTGGTGGCCTGCTCCCACGAGGAACCGTCGCCGGTGCCATCGGGACTGACGTAGATGATGCCATGCTCGTCGCTGTTGATGGGGATGTCGATGATCGGAAAGATGTCGAGGATGGCGCATTGGCTTTCGGAGAATCCCGAAGGGTCGTCGAGGGTGTAATAGCCGTCGGCCACACCGTCCCAGCCGAAGTTGAAATGGAACAGACCGTTGCTGTCGTAGCCATCGCAAACGAAGGCGTGATGGCCCAAATATGATTTGCCTTGGTAATACACAGGATGTCCTTCATCCATGTTTTTCTTTATCATCGCAAGCCATTCCTCATCGCTGGAGTTGTATCTTTGCAAATAGGAAGCCCAGGGATAGGAGAAAAAATGGTGAAAAGCATTGAGGGCATTTGCGCCGCTGGAAGAGCTTTGATGTGCGCTGTAAACCGTTTTTACACTGACACCGCAATGGAAAACCAATTCTGCAACAGCAGAATTAGGCCCGTGTAGGGTGTCGGCCATCTCTTCCCATCGGTAAGTGGTGTTCTCGAAGTTGGCGGAAAGGGTGCCGTAGGGTGAACAGTGGTATGACATCGATCCGGTTCCTTTCATGGGTTGCTTGTGGTAATACATGATTTGCGCTATGGCGATGGCCACGCAGCCTGCCGAAACATGCTGGCACGGTCCCGATGGCTCCTCCGGACAAGATGCGTTATGATAACAACCTTGTCCCCAAATAGTGGTCAGCAGCGGCCCGACAGCATTTTGGCTTTTTGTGGGTTCCCTATGTTGTTCAGGATGTGCAATGAGGTAGTCGGTCTGTTGGTTATAAAGGTCGAGCCAATAGGTGATGTGATCGGGGAGTTCGGCAGAAATGGGTAGGGGTGAGTTAAGTGAATAGGCAAGAACCTCGTTTAGTGCGGAGACGATGATAAAACCTTGCGGCTGCATCGAAAACACGAACAGGTTGGTTTGTCCCGATTGTTTGCTTTTGATTTCTTCACTTAGTGTCAGCGTTTGCTTTTCATGTTTCCTTTGCTGCGAGACAAACTGTTCGGCAGTCAAATAGGCTTCCGCCTGTCCAATCCTCATTTGTGCTTGAAGTTGGGCGATGTACAGTATAATTAAAGATATGATGAGAAATTTTTTCATGTACAAAATTTTTCTGCAAAAATAGAAATAATTTGTTTCAAATGAAAAAATTCCGTTTTATTTTTGATTTTTTATTTCTTAGTTATAGAATCCATCCCTAAGCAGTTAATACTCGACAGCTGAAAACAAGATACTCTTTCCTGACGCACATAGAGTTACTTTGCAATAAAAACCAAAAATTGTTTCTATGACAGCCTGTGCTTGGGTCATAACTTGATTCCTTCTGCTGGCATACGAAATGAGAAAACCGTTTGGTCATTTACGGTAGAGATACAGAAATCGCCTTTGGTAATAACATCCATTCCGATAAGAACATCATAATCAAAATCATTGTCGCCATCACCACTCATGACTTGCAGATTGGCAATCTTGTAGCCGTTTTCAAAACACAAATCTATAGTATATGTATTGGCTTCCAATACTCCGCCGTATGCGGACACAGCACATTTACCACTTGGAACCAGCCCCAACACCTTTACGATTTCAGGTGAAATAATGGTATTGGTCGCGCCTGTGTCCCAAGCAGCATTTTCAATTTTGCAATAGCGGCGATTTCCTTCTGCGTCTGTCACGCCTTCTGGCATGACAACAAAACAATCAGTGATGATTGCATCTTGGCGTTGGCCGTAGTTTTTGGATAAAATGCTCATTTTGGCAAAACACTTGCTTCAATAATACGGTGTTGTTTCGGGGTGTTGGTCACGGGACGGAAAGATGTGATACGTGCTACATGACCTTTTCCCCAAGGCTCTGCTTGTACAACGGTTGTAATGTTAGGGAAATCTACTTTCTTCATGGTTTATTGTTTTTTGTTTAATTTATTGGTGCAAAAATACAACAAATAATTGAAATGTGCATCATAATCCAAAAAATCCAAAAAAAGAAAGCCTCCGTTTCCGAAGGCTCTCTGATGTTTTGAGGTCGGCGTTTGACTCCGTCGAATCTTCGATTTCGACAAGCTCAACGACCTTTACCTTTTATATAAGCGAAGGTCCCTGAGCCTGTCGAAGGGCCGCATTCAGCATTCATAATTCAGCATTCAGCATTCTTATTTGGCTCTCTCTTCCTCAATGGCAGCCTGAGCAGCGGCCAGACGTGCGACGGGCACGCGGAACGGCGAGCAGCTCACGTAGTTCAAGCCGGCCTTGTAGAAGAAGTGGACCGAAGCGGGGTCGCCGCCGTGCTCGCCGCACACGCCGCACTTGAGGTTGGCGCGCTGGCTGCGGCCACGCTCCACACCGAGTTTCACCAGCTGACCGACACCTTCTTGGTCGAGGGTGTTGAACGGGTCGGCGGGGATGATCTTCTCTTCGATGTAGTCCTTCACGATGGCGTTGACATCGTCGCGGCTGAAACCGAAGGTCATCTGGGTGAGGTCGTTGGTACCGAAGCTGAAGAATTCGGCCACGCTGGCAATCTGGTCGGCCACCAAAGTAGCGCGAGGAATCTCAATCATTGTGCCGTACATGTAGTTGATCTTGACACCGAACTTGGCTTCCACTTCAGCCTTTACGCGGTTGGCGATGGCCTTCTGGTGCTCAAGCTCCTTGACGTTGATGGTCAACGGGACCATGATTTCCAGATGCGGGTCGAAACCCTCGGTCATCAGTTCTGCGGTGGCCTGGAACAGGGCGCGGAACTGGGTCTCGGTGATTTCGGGATAGACGATGCCGAGGCGGACGCCACGCAGACCCATCATCGGGTTCACTTCGTTGAGGGCGTCGATGCGCTTCTTGATTTCCTCGAAGCTGATGCCACGCTCCTTGGCGAGGGCACGCTGCTTCTCTTCGGTATGAGGCACGAACTCATGCAAGGGCGGGTCCATCAGGCGGAAGGTCAACGGCTTGCCGTTCAAGACCTTCAGCGTACCCTTGGCAGCGTTCTTGATGTAAGGCTCAAGCTCGTTCAAGGCAGCCACGCGCTCCTCGGTAGTGTTGGCCAGAATCATGTTGCGCAGCTTGGCCAGCGGCTCTTCGCTGTTCTTGCCGTAGAACATGTGCTCGATACGGAACAGGCCGATACCTTCGGCGCCGAAGTTGACGGCGTTCTGGGCATCTTCCGGGTTGTCGGCGTTGGTGCGGACACCCATCTTGCGGTACTTGTCGACCAAGGCCATGAACTGCTGGAACAGCGGGTTCTCGGTGGCGTTGATCATGCCGACGGGCTCGTCGTAGACCCAGCCCTTCGAACCGTTCAAGCTGATGATGTCGCCTTCCTTGAACTGCTTGTCGCCGATCTTCACGATGCCCTTCTCAAGGTCGATCTTCACGGCGTCGCAGCC
>DAIOUZ010000014.1:0-4756 GCA_036759285.1 Candidatus Limiplasma sp.
CGCTGCTGAGGATGCGGCCAGTGACGTCGATCACTTGCAGGGTGGCTTCACCGGCGTTGTTGATGATCCAGCTGCCGTTGCTGAAGAAGGCAAAGGCCGTTGAGCCTGTCGAAACGCCATCCTCATTAGCGGCAAACACCAGGCGGAAGCGGCTCTCATAGTCGCGCGTGGTGGCCTCGAAGGTGTAGCTCGGGGTCTGGAGCAGGTCGATGTCCATGCCCGTCATGTTGTCGATGAGGTGGAGGTAGTTCATCTCCACGTTTTCGGCATCGATGCTGAGGGTGTAGGTGCCATTTTCGGCAGCTTTGAAATTGACGGGCATTTCGCCTTGGGCTTCGGCTTTTACCACAGCATAGTCTTCATTATACTGCGAGATATAGAGTTTGGTGCTGTTCTCGAAGAGTTGAATCTTAGGCAGGGTGCCTCCGTTGCCCAAGCGAACGATGGCGCGGTCAATGACATCACCACGGTTCTGGATAAGGTTCAATACCAACGAACTGTTGTTGTTCAAGCTAGAACCTTGAGAGGCTGGTGTGAATGTTACAGACTCACCAGGTTCCTCAGCCTTAACAAAGATACCTTGCATCGGCGCGATCGTCTTATGGTCGTCGTCGGCAACGATAATCTGACTACCAGCACTATTCATGATATAGAACTCTCTGTCACTTTCAATTGTAGTATTGGCGTTGTACGGATTACCAATAAGATTCAAGCCTCTCATACTTTCACTCGGGTTGGCTTCAGAATAATCCAGAGGTATGATGCCATCGCCGTTATAAGGTGTGCCTGTAAGTGTGTAGTTGCCGCCAGTCTTGTTGGCATAGAGGTAGCCCTTTCCAGGAACGAGATCGAAACTGTTTTGCCTAAAGTTCTTCCATTCACTTTCCGCAGTTTGGTCAAAATAGTAGAGATCGTAAGTGCGCTGCGTATTGTCATTTCCAGTATAGGTGTCGGTAATTATGTCATTGGTGGAAGGAGTCATTGAGACGGGCGAAGCAATGAGATTCCAGCCGCCGCCATTGTTGTAACCAGTGATAGTGAGGGTATATTCCGTTAATGAAGTACGATAGTTGGAATAGGTGTAAGATGTTGTTGTCTCAACATAATTCACAGTGATGCTATTAGCCTGAGCGTAGCTAGAGGTGCTGGTTACTTTGAAATACTGCATATTTTCACCAAAAGTATAGGTCATTGCACTATTACTTCCTGTTCCAGAAACTTCTTGTGTGGGATTTGAGGTAGTACCCTGAAAAACCTTGAGTGTATTTGTCTTTACATTGATAACGATAGAAGTAATATAATTCCCTAAAGCGTAGTTGTTATAAAGACTTCCCGAACTTGCTTTAAACTGAATTGAACTATTCTTATAGACATCCTTTATATGCAAAGAAACACCGTTAATAACTTTATCTCCATCATTTGCCGAATAACCACCACTATTGAAATCATCAGGTTCCAAAATATATGTCTTATTCTCTGTCACTTCCGTACCAGTAATCTCTGCAAACACTGCCTTTAAAGTAACATCGTTCGAAGGAGTGTAGGGGAAAGTAATATAATTAGGAGCCGTATTCATATCCTCGTAATCGCCAGCATACCAGCCCACGAACTCAAATCCATCGGGGATATAAGCTTCATTTGCCACGGGCTGCGTTCCGATGGATTGGCCTTGAGTAACTTCCATAGTGACATCATCAATTCCATTGGTCGTGAAGGTCACAGTGTGATAAGGAAGACGACTCACCGTAGCAGTAACCGTAACATCATGTGCAGGCATCATAAAGACATATAAGCCTGATTCATCAAGTTGATTGGTGACATCTACACCATCCACAACTAAGGTTTGGATAGCATAATCCTGATTTACTGAAATGCTTAGCTCAACTTGCGTTCCATCATTTACTTGTACAGTACCCCAATGGTCTGCTTCATCATCATCATAATCAAATGCCCATTCACTTTCTAATCCAATAAAAGTATACAATTCAAAATTCTCCCATTCTGGAAGAGTCAAATCGTAGGGATTATGGACAGGACGGGTTTTATCAACAATGTAGTTACCCGCGTTAAATTCTTTAGTGCCTTGGTAATTATACAAATCACCATAGATAGTAACCACATCGCCAATCATAAGGTCATCAACACTATTAAAGGCCACATTACCTAAATCTTTTCCTTTATAAACAAGAAGTTCTCCATTGTATGTTCCGCCATTGTCGGAAATATAATAACGGAAGTTCTGTCCATCACCCATAATGTTTTCATTATAAAAACTTGACACTATGCCTTGCACATATACACCTGTCGAAGGTGTGTTTTCCAGTGCCCAAGCCACGGTGTGGATTTCAGCGATGGTATAATTTGCTGTGACTGTTTCGCTATCAGAATAGCCGTCAGCAGTTGCAAATGCTTGGATAGTTGTTGCTTCTGTAATAACAATAGGTTCAACATACTCTGTTATATCTCCATTGTTGGCTGTGTAATAAATTGTTGCGTTCTCAGTTGCACAAGAGATGGACACTTCTGTGCCTAAAGCCACTGCTCCAGCGGCTGGGCTAAAGGTCGGGGTAGCCACTTGGGGCTGAGCTGCTTGAGTAATGGCAATCACATTGCAAGGAACCCAATCTGTTTCCTCTGCATTATAGGTTTCCACACGCATATAAACAGTCCGAGTATCACTGCTTGCATTGTTTCCCAAAAAGGCATATTCTATTGATTCGACAGAATTCGTAGCGAAATCTGCAATAAACCAATTACCTGTAAAAGCAGTTTCGCAAGATTCATCCGAATAAACACCAACAGCGACATCATCGCTTGAAGGTGTATCCATGTTATTATAAACGACATCAGCTGTGTACACGTCTTGGTCATTCCAATCGAGGTTTACCTCATCATTTTGAATTTCATCTCCACTGATAGTGATTGAGGGATCGGTGGAACCGCCGCCAATTGTATGGGAAACAGAAACACTCTTAATCCACACTGATTTATAAGAAGATGAACTAGCAAGAACAACTTTTATCTTTCCAGAAAAAACATTTACTCCTGTTAGATTAACGGTGTATTCTTTGTTGTTATCCTTTGTCATTGAAACTGAATAAATCGATGTTTCAGTGTTATCAACCACTTTATAGATGGTTAGAGTTGGTCCTGCTTGATTTGCTGAGGCTACAACAGTAACACTTGTGATGTCATTAACTACGACAGGCGATGTGCCATTAATCGTAGCTTTTGATTTGGCAATACCTCGTGCAGGACTAGCGGATTCAAAGCTATCACCACTGGTATAATTAGTCCAGTTAGCGGCGGCGTTATCGTTATCCGTAGCCTTCCAATCTTTGTCTGTAAAAGTGTAAGTGATAGTTTCCGTCGTCTGTCCCCATCCCACCATACTCGGCGTCATGAAGACCAGCAGCGCGAGGGCTGCCAAGATTCTTGTAAATTTTTTGTTCATTTTGTTTTGATGTTTTTTAATTGTTTGGTATTTAAGGATTTAAGATTTCAAGATTTCAAGATTTCAGGATTTCAGGATTACGAACACGGATTTCACGAATTGTCACGAATATCGTCTTTTATTTGTTGTGCTTGTTTCTTGGGTTCTTTGCGAGTGTCCCACAGTGCAACAACCTCAATGTGGTCATCAACGATGCGGTACACTATCTTGTTATAGTGGCGAACAACAATGCTTCTGTACATCGATGGAAGGTCTAACAAATACACTTCCCGCGGTCCCATATTGGGGTTGTCGCCAAGCAGAGCATTCGTGTGCTTCATTTCTTGAAGGAAATCCCTCTTGGCTGTCGCTCCGAACTTCTTCCCAATATAGTTGGCCGTTTTACGCAATTGCTTTTTAGACCTATCATTCCATCTTACTCTCATACGGCTTCGGCAAATTGATGTTCTTCTTGTGCTAATTCTTCTTCCAACTCACGGAACATATCTTCAGAGTCTTGCCACTTTCCTTCAGCAAACTCTCGCTCTCCCTCAGCCACCATTTGGTGAAGTTCCTCAATGGTGTATGGCTTCAAGTCTTCTGCATTGGCTTGTTCAATCAATTGCTCGGCAACCCAACGCATATCGTTTGGAGACAACATGCCATATAGAAACTCCAAGAGACTTTGTAGTGTTGTTTTGCTCATTTGTTTGGTATTTAATAATTTAAAGATTTAAAATTCAAAAATTTAAAGATTCAAGATTATATTTTTTTCGTCTAACTTATTCATGCTTCGATGTTTACGCTGTTTTGGCATGGGCCAAAGGGGGTACTTTTTTTATGGGCGCAAAGATAGTGATTAATATAATAAGGTGAAAGAGAAAAATGAAAATTATACAAAAAAAAGAAGCGCCACGAAAGTGACGCTTCCTTGGGAATCAGATCTACGCGACGATTAGTCTTCGCGCTTCTTGGCAACAGCGTAGGCTGCACCCAGACCAATCAAAACGGCGATGCCGCTGCCCAAAGGGGCAGGCTGGTTGCCGCCTTGGCCGTGACCACCGCCAGGAAGACCCGGGGCGCCACTACGGTTGTACATCGTTGTCGGCGTGGTGCTCTCCTCAGCACTCTGGCCTTGGCCAAACAAACCGCCGCCTTCTGCGAACGATGCCATGCTCAGTCCGAGGACAATGGCTAATGTCAATGCTAACTTTTTCATCGTTGTTTTAGGTTTTATGTTGTTGTTTAATTTCACTTTCGTTTGTTATCGGTTTTACTAGGGCCTATGGCCTATGGCTTGCCATTACGTAAGAGCAAGCCATG
>DAIOUZ010000014.1:4860-6529 GCA_036759285.1 Candidatus Limiplasma sp.
GACGTCGACCACCTGCAGCATGGCGTTGCCTTCGTTGCTGACGATGAAGCTGCCGTTGCTGAAGAAGGCGAACTGATCGGCGGTGTTCTCATCCATACCGGTGAGGCTGGCAAACACCATGGTGAAGCGGGCAGCGTTGTCGTTCATTCTGGCGTGGAAGCTGTAGCTCGGGGTAGCCAGCAGGTCGACATCGGTACCCGTCATATTGTCGATGAGGTGGAGGTATTCCATCTCCATGTTTTTAACGTTGATGCTGAGGGTGTAGTCGCCATCAGCGGCAGCGCTGAAGTTGAGCGGCATCTCACCCATGTTGTCGGCGTAGACCACAGCATAGTCTTCGTCGTCCATCGGGAAGTAGAGCTTGGTGTTGGCCGGGTTGAGCATGAACTTCTCAAGGTTGTTGCCTTCGCCGAAGCGGACGCGGGCGAAGTCGCCCTTACCGTTTTCGTCGCTCACTCTAAAACCTAACATTGGTCCGTCTCCTCCTCCAATAAGGCCGCCAACGCCAACCTCGTCATTGAAGAAGAAGGTTTCGTCACCTTCAAATTCAGCTTTCACAAAGATAGCCTCGAAAGGATTGAGCATGTCGCGTTCAGACAGTTCGAAGTCTGAGCCATCCTCTTTCATCTCATAGAAGTCCCAAGCCGTGGTGTAGGCTGCATAGCCGAAGGGGTTACCCACGAGGTTCCAGCACAGATCCTCATTCTCTTCATCGTAGTAGGGCAGCGCAACAGTACCATCACCTTGGTAAAGATCGTCAGCTGTGCCAGTGAATCTCAGCGTGACATTGTTTTCATTGGCATAGAGATAACCTTCACCAGGGGTGAGGACGAAGTTGGTAACTCTATAGTTCTGCCATTCTTCGCCAACAGCGGTCGGGTCGAACATGTAGAGGTCGTATGTTTCATCCAGCATTTGATCCACGTTTGTAGGATCCGTGTTGACGGGAGTGGAGATGGCATACCAGCCGTCGTTTTCACCTTCGGTATAACCCTTGATGTCCTTGTAGAACTCGTAGGTTTCGTCCTCGTCCTTCACGAAGAGGTAGATATCCTGTTGTCCACTGCCATAGCAGGAGAAGATATCGTTGTTGCTGTTGTAGCGCATCGTGTTACGGCCTTCAAAGTTGGCAACGATGGAAGCGGCAAAGGTCTCATCATCGAAGCTGATGGTCCATTGGCCTCTGTAGTCGCAGAAGGTTTGGGTTCTCAGATAATTGCTACTGCTAGAACCTGCTGCATAGAGGTAACCGGGAACGGTAGCGTCATAAATGGTGTAGAAGCCATTGATATCGGGACCGTTGATGACGAACTCGTAGACATCGGCGCTTTCCACTTCAGCCACGCCTGCTTCAATGTTCACTTCAACAGCAGCGCGGTTGTTGTTGTTTTGCGAGCCCATGGCCCTGTCGGTGCCGTTGGTGATGATGTAGTGTCTGCCCGACTCGATGTAAGTAGCCAAGCTATAGGTAGCACCAGTGAACGGAGGTACGTATGCATCCTGGTTGATGGTGACGAGGTTAGAATAAACCAAGTCAACTTCACCATCAAAAGCATACACCTTGAAATAAGCCGTGCGGGCTTCGCCGTCGTTTTCATCGATGACATAATATACGAAATAGCCTTCCTCGCCAGGTTGGGTGGTCACTTCAGCGGCAATCCAATCGGGT
>DAIOUZ010000014.1:6539-7974 GCA_036759285.1 Candidatus Limiplasma sp.
TCAACCATGAGGACGACGCGCTCTGTGAGGCGGTCGGTACCTTCGGCATCGTAGAATTGAATGGCAAAGTCAGAAGCTTGGTTGATTTCCAAGTTTTCGTATGTAATGGCGGCATAGTCGTCTTCACCGGTAGCAGTCACTTCGATTACGTCAAATTCAACCGTGATGGAAGGCACGAGAACTGGCTCATCATATTCGGCAAGAGTAATATTGCCCAAACCGACATTGCCAGAGGCTTTATTGGTATAAATCCACTTGATGTAGCGGACATTCTCACCCAAAGTGGTAAATTCCGCATTTTGGACAGTGTTAGTAAGGTTATCATTGTTATAGACTGCAAAATCCGTAAAGGTCACACCATCTTCAGAAGTCTGAACCGTGAAAGTACCGCCGCTGAAGCTATTGCCCTTGATGTCGAAGGTAAGGGTGCCAGGACGCTCATTGAATTGGAGCAGCAACCAGTCGCCAGTGCCATCGAACTTCAGTTGTGTATTAGGATTATTCGTTGCATTATAATCCGTGCCAAGGCCCTCCTGATAGAGACCGTCAGTGGTTTCGATGTCATCTCTTCCGCCATTGAAAGAGAAGGGCAATTCTGCGTATGTGGGAGCTGCTTCTTGGTTGATGGTGACAAGGTTGGAATAGACCACGTTGTTTTCTGCATCATAAGCATACACCTTGAGGTAAGCCGAGCGGGCTTCGCCTTCATTGGCAATGATAGCGCAAGTTACTTGGAAATTACCAGGATTTTCCAACTCTTCAGTTACACCAACAACAAGCCACGAAGTGGGCATTTCTGTCTCTTCGCCTTCGGCATCATAGAACTGAACGCCGAAAGATTCGTAGTTTTCAACCACGATGTTTTCGTAATAGATAGGCAATTGTTCAGCATGCAGTTCAGCATCCACATTGACCACGTCGGGAGTGACGGTAATGACAGGAGTAGTGATGACAGGATGCGTCAAGGTAACAATTTCGCAACCTTGTCCGAATTCATAAGTGGTGTTGTATTTGATCAAATTACCATAGACCACAACGATATCGCCAACGGCGACATTGGCGGCTTCGTCGCCACCGCAGCGGTAGGCTTGCAGGAAGACCTCATCGCCTTCTTCGTCAACCATGTTGAAGGTGACATTGCCATAAGTAGAGTTATAGGGTGTCGGAATCGCGGAAACGATACCCGTAGCATACACGCCTTGTGTGCCTGTACCGGCATCGATAGCGGCGCGGGCTTGGGCCACAGTGTAAGGATTGCCTTCAGTACCAGGAGCATTGGGGTTATTAGCTTGCGTCACCGTAACATTCTTGGTAACGGTTTGATCGTCGTCGTAGGTGTAAGTAAGGGTAACTGTTGCCACGCGCTCTCCGTCATCATTCACTGTGCAGGTGAAAGGAATGGTCTCACCAACTGTGCCAAGGGTAAGCCATTCGG
>DAIOUZ010000014.1:7984-8945 GCA_036759285.1 Candidatus Limiplasma sp.
TTCAGTAGCAGCGCTCAACAGACCGCCTTCAACGCTATTGGTGATGGTGTATTCGATAGCACCTTCAGTAGCATCGTAAGCGATCTCAACATTGCTGGCATTGATGGAAGGAGCAGGAGCACCACCTTCGTCATAAGTGATGGTGAAAGTGGCGAATCTTCTATGGCCAGAAGTGCCACCAATGGTAAAGGTAACCTCATTGGCACTACCTGTCCAAGTTCCGTCTTCATAAGTACCTACATCTGAGGTAATGGCATTGGAACCTTCGCCTGAAGCAAATCCGAAAGCGATTTCGGTCAGGACATAATCCGAAGTGATGGTGAAATAGTTGCCGCCATAGCACCTGATGGCCGAACCAGTAGTGTAATACTTGGGGTCGTTGTTGCTTGTGCCTTTGAAAAACTCACCAGCAACATAATCATTGAAGTCAACGCTTTCAATGACCTGTGCGTTTTCATAGCCTTGCTCTGCAGCAACCCAAGTAATTTGTTGTGCCCAACTAAGGCCGCACATCAGCAGCAAAGCTGCTAAAAGACATGTAATTTTTTTCATTTTTTAAGGGTTTTAATTGATACTTAATTATTTATAATTCTATTATGTTCAAAAACACTACTTGAAACGTGCAAAGATACACTTTTCTCGCGTACGTATGCGCAATACTTATTAAAAAATTAAAAAAAGCGAAAAAAATTCCGAAAAAAAACGTTGCGCGTTGTTCTTCACCGACAGGTTACGGCGGTCATCTCGGCAAAATCGGGGAGATGATCCATCGGTTGGACAGTGTGCTCTTCCACTTTGAGGCAATGGATGGCTTCGCCATTGCTAAGGAGCAGGAACTTGGGCTGCAAGGCAGAATGGTAACGGAGGGCTTGCTCCAGCACGGCCTGGGTGAGGGCAACGCTCGGGGCCTTGCATTCCACAATCATCAGTGGACGGCCTTCGGTGCCAAACACCACGGCAT
>DAIOUZ010000014.1:8955-13063 GCA_036759285.1 Candidatus Limiplasma sp.
CCAAGCCGTTCACCTTGACGGAATACTCCACCGCCACCAAGCCTGCCGGCACATGCAGATGCTCCACCAGGAAGTACAGCATCTTCTGCCTCACCTCCTCCTCGGGCGTCAACGCGACGAAACGGTGGCGCAGGGGGTCGAAGACGGAAGTTTTTCCATCGCGTACTTCTGTACGGAACCATTGTATGGGCTGTTCAGGCATGATTGTCTGGAATTGCGACTGCAAAGATAATAAAACTTTCCTTCGGGATGTGGTTCAGGCTTCAGAAAGCATGTCATTCCGACGTAGGCTGTTGCAGGCTTCAGAAAGCATGTCATTCCAACGGTAGGCTGTTGCAGGCTTCAGAAAGCATGTCATTCCTGTGTTGGACTGTGCGAGGGCATGGAATCTATGCTTTCTGGAGCCGTCATATAAAGCTTTTACCTCTCAAGCCGCCGCCTATAGATTCCCGCCTACGCACATGCCTACGTTGGAATGACATAGTCGGCTTGCTGAAATGACATGGGAGGCTAGGGAAACTAATTCAACAAAAAACATTACTTTTGCATCAAATTATGTATTATGAAAAACAGATTTCGTTTCCTTTTAGCATTTAGCCTCTTGCTCGTCGCCTGCCATCATAACCCCACCGAAAGCCTCATCGGCACCTGGACGGTCGACAAGGTGAACGTGCAGTTCGACGAACGGCATAGCACGCCTGAATTGGTGAAACAGATGGGCGAGATGGAGCGACAGAATGTTATCACCATCAGCAAGGATTCCATACTGACATTCAAAGGGTTAGAGGAGAATTATCAAGGTATAGTCAGTCTCAGCGGTGATGGAACCTTACTCCGCGATGGCATGGTCTTCGGCCTCTGGAAAGATGGAGAAATTATCACGCGGACGGACTCACCGATTGGAGAAGTGGTGGTGAAGTATAGGAAAAAATAACCATGGATTAGATTCCCCTGCGGGGAATGGAGAGAGGTCATATACGACAAGCGGCGGCAGATAGCGCTTACGAACAGTAATCACCACTTGCCGCCGCTTTTTACAAAAGTCACAACTCCATTCCCCGCAGGGGAATCTCTTTTACTCCTCCTCCACGAACTTCAAGCTATAAGCGATAGCCTCCAGCTGGAGCAGCATGTTGCGTTTCTTCTGGTTGGGCTCGTAGTAGTAGCCTTCCACCGTGACTAACTTGCCTGTACGGCTGTCGGCGAAGGTGTACGACACGAAAGGCCCGCCCATGAAGTCGTTGACGACCCTCCACATGCCACGCATCTCTTTCGTGTAGCCGGCGGGGAAGTCGCTGACGGTGGTCACCAGAGGCGGCACAAACTCCGTCTCAGTGGCCATGTAGGAGCCTTCCGAGGGGCCAGGGATATGCTGTTGCATCATCATGTCGCGCATGGCCACGAGGCTGTTGGCCTCAAACTGTAGTGTGTCAAGGTAAGGCGTCTGATAGATGATGATGCAGGCACTCGAACGCTCCAACTCCTTGCGAAGCCACATGAAATCGGGTTCGTCCTTGGCGATGTAGAAACCCTGTGGCACAGTGAGTGTAAACCCGAACTTATTGGCGATGGCCTTCTCGATGGCTTCGTCCTTGGTCGGACGGAACACGTTGAGGATGCGCGCGCGCTCCACCACGTCGAACCACTGCTGGTAGACTTCCTTTTGCTTCTCGAAAAGCTCCACCCACGACGTTATGTTGGGCGCCTTGAGCTTCACATAACGCTGCGGTGCCGCCCAGAGGTCTTCGGCGGTCTCGGCCACGGCCTTCTCGAGGCTCGGGTCGATTTCGACTTGGAAGATGCATTTATGCTTCTTGAATAGTTCGGCGAAGCCCGCTTCCTTGATGTGTTTCACCTCGTTGCGTGCCTCAGGCTGCGGCAGCCCGTATTGATAGTCACAGAAGAAATGGCGGATCGAGTCGCCGATGCGGCCGGTCCATTGGTCGTCGTTTTGCACCACCACGAGAATTTCGGCGGTGCCACCCGTCGAGCGGTCCTTGCCCGAACGGTTTCTGTTTTCTGCACAGGCGGTCATCATGCTGACCATCAGGATAATCGCCACAATTTTGATGTACGTTTTCATGATGTATTAATTTTTTAGGGTCATTACTTTTTCTTCGAATTCGACGATGACTTGCTGCTCGTCTTTGGCTTGGTGCTCGAGCCGCCACCCGACTTTATCTTCAGCTTCTGTCCGACTTTCACAGTGTTGGATTTCAGGCCGTTCCAGCTCTTGATGTCGGCCACGGTGCAACCGTATTTCTTGGCTATCGAGCTCAACGTCTCGCCCTTCTTCACCACATGGGTCTTCGTCGTCGCGCCTGAAGACGTGTTGGTTTTACCCGTGCTTGTGGTCTTCTTGCCCACCTGTGCCATCGGCGCACCCGAACGATAGATGGTGAGTTTCTGGCCGGGATGGATGACATCTTTCTTCAACCGGTTCCATTGCTTGATGCTGGCCACGCTCACGCGATACTTGTTGGCGATGGACTTCAGGCTCTCCCCTTTCTTGACCACATGCACGAAGCTGTCGCTCACCTCCTCCACTTTCTCCTCGATCTTCTCACGTGACGCTTCGGCTTTGCTCTTATAGGCGTAGATGCTGTCCTCCAGCTGTGCGAAACGCAGGGTGTATTTCATGGGGAGGCGCAACGAGCAAAGGTAATCGGGCGATGCCGGGATGATTCGCTTGGTATACTGAGGGTTGAAAAACACGAGGTCTTGCATCGGAACGCCAATGCACTCATTGATTTGGTCGAAAGCCAAACGATCGTGAATCACCACCGTGTCGGTGCCATGCAGCAGCAGGCCGGGGTTCACGGGATAGAGATTGTGCTCAGGGGCATAGTTCATCAGATAGGTCACGGCGATGAAGGCCGGCACATAGCCTCGGGTCTCCTTAGGCAGATAAGGCCAGATGGCCCAATAGTTCTTCACGCCGCCAGCCCTGATAATGGCCTTGTTGACCGTACCCGGGCCCGAGTTATAGGCCGCCAGCACGAGGAACCAATCTTCGTAGCGGGCATAGAGGCTTTGCAGGAACCGGCATGCCGCGATGGTCTCCTTCACCGGGTCGTAACGCTCGTCAACCAAGGTCGTCACACGCAAGCCGTAGTCCTTGCCTGTAGCCAACATAAACTGCCACAAGCCTTTAGCACCGGCATGCGAGCCTGCCGTAGGATTCAAGGCCGACTCCACCATAGCCAAGTACTTCAGTTCCAAAGGGAGGTTGTATTTGGAAAGGTATTCCTCAAACATGGGGAAATACACGTAGGAGAGGCCCAACATACGGCTCGACTGCTGACGACGGCGCACCGCATAGAGGTCGATGAAAGACTTAACATGGTTGTTGAATACCAAGGGGATGGTCGTCGTTCGGGCCAAGTCAGCGATACGCATAGCATAGATGCTGTCGGGGTAGACTGGCACCTCATCGGGCGCAAAGCCGTAGATGTTCATCACCGAAGAATCGATGTCGAGATAAACATCCCTGAAATAACTGATACCACTCACCAAGTCAAGCATTTCCATAACCGTTGACTCGTCCACCACGGCCTTGCCTGAATTCAAATCCCTGATTTGATCGTCGTTGAGTTCGACTTCCAGGCTATCAGGATTGGTGGGCTCATAGATGTTGATTTGAGCAAAAAGATGCGCAAAAGGAAAAAGCAACAAAAAGACTAGGTGTGTGTATTTCATTATGTTGGACAATTATTAGTTTGGTGTGACCTTATTTTCGAATAAAACGCAAAAATAACAAAATTCGTCTATTGGGAATGAAAAAATACTAATTTTGTCCAATGATTTTAATGACACTCCTATGGAAAACGAGCGAAACACCGATAAATTAGCGGGTTATATCATCAAATTGGGCGGTTTGGCCGCGGTTTTGGCCTTGTGCTGGTATTTCAAAAACGTGCTCATCTACATCGTCGTGGCCTTTGTGGTCTCCATGATCGGACGCCCGCTCATGCAACTGATGCGTAAGATAAAAATCAAAGGGAAGAGTGCGCCCAACTGGCTTTTGGCCTTGCTCAGCATCCTACTCATCTTTTTCTTCCTGGCGATGATTGTCACGCAGATGGTTCCTTTGGTCTCCAACATCGTC
>DAIOUZ010000014.1:13073-18353 GCA_036759285.1 Candidatus Limiplasma sp.
CAGACACGCAGCCGTTTCCTGATTCACTCGATGTTCTATGACGCAAAGTGGATGAACCAATACGTCGACGCCTACGTCGAGATGAATCCCATCGACAAGGTAAGCGAATGGATGAAAGGGATGTTTCCCAGTCTGGGCGAAGACTTCGACCTTTCCGCGCTTATTTTTGAGAAAATCAGAGGGTTAGTTAATTTCGGTAGGGTGAGCGGCATCGTAGGTTCGGTGGCTACTATAGTGTCGAATGTCTTTGTCGCCTTGTTTGCCGTGGTGTTCATCTCGTTCTTTTTCCTCAAGGAAGAAGGGCTGTTTGGACGCATCATCTGCGCCTTTGTCCCCGACAAACATGAGTTGACCTTAAACAAAACCATGAGCGAAATCAAGCAGCTGTTGTCGCGTTATTTTGTGGGTATAATCATTGAGATGCTGGGGGTGGCCTTGGTCGACTTCCTCGGTCTGTGGCTCATCGCCCGCTTCGACTTCAGTTACGCCATCGGCATCGGCTTCATCGCAGGCATACTCAATGTGATTCCTTACGTTGGGCCGCTCATCGGCGACGTTATCGGTGTCTTATTCGGCATCATATTGAAGCTTGGCACAGGGGCAGGCTTGGATGTCAACATCTGGATCTTCATACTTATCATCTTAATCATCATGATTGCCGCTCAGTTGATTGACAACCTCATCTACCAGCCGATCATCTTTTCGACAAGCATCAAAGCACATCCTTTGGAGATCTTCATCGTGCTGCTGATGGCTGGCCATATCGGCGGCATGGTAGGGATGCTCGTAGCCATCCCAGCCTATACTGTGATACGCGTCGTCGCCATCCGGTTCTTCTACCACTACAAGCCCATCCAGCGCCTTGTGCCAGATTTGAGTGAAGAGGATAAGATTATTGAGAATATTGATTAAGGTTTTTCTGAAAGGCCAAACGCTCGTCACCATTCAAAAGATGGATGATGCCGCAATACTGATAACCATGCCTTTCCAAGCCTTTCCGCATGATGATATTGGCTTCGTGCGTGTCGATGCGGATGTTAGCGACTCGGCTCTCGCAATAGTCCAAAAGCGTGTCCAAAATACCGTGTGATTCGGGGGTGCTGGCGATGCGATGAATGACATGATAAGGCTCATCATCAAGCCATTGACCGTTGTAGATGACGTTGTAAGTCACTTCGGGACTGGGCAACAGGGCAAAAGTGCCAACAATTGTCCCTTCTTCATTGAGCATCACATGGCTACCACCTAATTCAATGTCTTTCAGAAACATATCATCACGAGGATAACCATCAGGCCACTGGAAGATGTTGCCGTAACTGCGCATGATTTCGCGCGCTTGGTCGCGGAGGTTGAGGATGGTCGGCAGGTCAGCCAGCGTCGATTTGCGGATAGTATAGTTCATTTTGCACCTATTTCAAAGATGGTCAAATCGGCGACGGTCATGTCCACCACCTGAATCAAGTCCTGGGGATTGAGTTTGAACTGCAGGCCACGCACTCCCGCACTGACATAAATGTAATCGAACAACTCACAAGTCTCATGGATGAAGGTCGGGAACTGTTTCTTCATGCCCACGGGCGAGCAGCCGCCACGGATGTAGCCTGTCAGAGGAAGCAGTTCCTTCATCGGGATGAGGTCACAATTCTTGTTGCCCGTGGCTTTGGCGGTCTTTTTTAAATCAAGCTCGTCGTTACCTGGAATGACGCAGACAAAATAACCAATCTTATCGCCTTTCAGTACCAAGGTCTTGAACACCTGGTCAATGTCCTCGCCAAGCTGGTCGGCAATATGCTGCGCCCCGAGGTCGTTCTCGTCCACCTCGTAGGGTATTAACTCGTACGCAATCTTCTTTTGGTCAAGAATGCGACAAGCGTTGGTTTTATTGATTTTTTCTTTGGGCATTAACTCAATTATAATTCTTGAACAGGTTATTATAATACAAATTAAGCGGGTCAAACATCAAATCCCAGTTCTCACCCCAAACAAGGTTGCCATACTCCAATTTATAATCAAGGAAACGAATGGGGTCGTGATATTGATTGTATTGTGGGTGGGGACGCTTAATGAAATATGGCTCAAAATCAACTACATTACATTTGCCATCCGCAAAAGTAACGCGCAATTTGTAATCGCCACAAGGTTCTATTTCGACTACATTATATCGATTCATCTCTATATCTTTTTATTGATTTTCTCACAAGTAATTGTCTCTTTCAAAATGTAGAAGCGATACCATTTTTCAGCAATCTGAACTGCAAACTCCTCTACAAATGCTTTGGCTTGCTCCATCTTTGCTTTCGGAAGATGCTCTTTTCCTCTTTTCTTGCGCGTCTTTATTTCTTTCACTTTCCCATTCTCAAAATGAAACTCAAAGATAGTCTCATACTCTCCACTAATAGCATGAGCATGTATGGGCTCATGGTCATTCGGATAAAGGAAAAAGATGATCCCTAAATATTCGTATATCTTCGGCATAAATTATAATAGTTTTACACCGCAAAAGTAAGCATTTTCCCGAAAAGTAGCAATATGTTTACTTCCTATTCTCCTCCACCCACTTGCGAGCATTCACAAACGCCTCCATCCAAGGTGAGACCTCGTCGTTCTTGCGGTCTTCAGGATAGAAAGCCCACTGCCAAGGTAAGAAAGCGCGTTCAAGGTGCGGCATCATAGCAAGATGACGACCGTCGTTGGAACAGATGCCTGCCGTCGACCAGTCGCTGCCATTGGGGTTGCCTGGGTATTCGTCCTGGCCGTAGTTCATCACAATCTTATATTTGTCACGATAGCAGGGGAAGTAGAACCTGCCCTCGCCATGGGCAATCCACACACCGAGGCGGCGACCCGACAGTGACTTGAGCATCACACTCTCGTTTTGGGCAATCTCCACGTTGAGAAAGCCCGACTCGAACTTGTGCGAGTCGTTGTGCATCATCACGGGATGCTCTTCATGGTCGGGATAGAGCAGACCGAGTTCCATCATCAGCTGGCAACCATTGCACACACCAAGACTCAAGGTGTCTTCGCGAGCATAGAAGTCGTCAAGGGCTTTCTTGGCTTTCTTGTTATATAAGAAAGCACCCGCCCAGCCTTTGGCCGAACCCAACACATCGGAGTTGGAGAAACCGCCCACGAAGGCTATCATATTCACATCCGTAAGGTCTTCGCGACCTGTGGCGAGATCAGTCATGGTGACATCTTTCACATCGAAACCAGCGAGATAGAGCGCGTAGGCCATCTCACGGTCGCACTGGCAGCCCTTCTCGCGGATGATGGCCGCGTTGATGCCTGTAGGCTTGCGGCGGTGCAGGTCGATGCCCATGTCGGAGGCGCGACCCGTAAACTTGCGTCCAAAACTGTAATGCAGATATTGTTTCTTGTAATTCATGAAACGCTCCATGGCCTTACGCGGGCCGCTCTGCTTGCGGTCGAGGAGGTAAGAAGACTTGAACCAAGTGTCGCGCAACGCATCAATGTCGAAGATATAATTGTGCTCGCCGTGGACAATGTTGATTTGCCGTTTGGCCATGGGCTTGCCGATCATCTTGAAGGCGATGCCTAGTTCGCGCAACATGCGGTTGGCGATGCCGTCGTTGGAGACTTGGATGACCACCGAGGGCTTCTCGCAGAACAGTATCGCCATCAGGTCGTCCTGTTCGAAAGCCTTGAAGTCGAGGTTCATGCCATAAACGGTGTTGGCAAAGTTCATCTCCAACAAGGTGGTAATCAAGCCACCTGCCGAGACATCGTGCCCTGCCAAAATCAAGTTGTGTTCAATGAGTTTCTGGATGGCGTTGAAGCACTTCTTGAAATAGTTGACACTCTTCACGTCGGGCACAGCTTGGCCGATGGCGCCGATGCTCTGCGCGAAACTGCTGCCGCCGAGTTCGAAACCGTCTTTGGAAAAGTCGATGTAAAGGAGCTCCGTGTTTTCGTCGGCCTTCATCACGGGGCGAATCACTTGGCGGATGTTCGACACCTCGCCTGCAGCGGAGACGATGACCGTTCCAGGAGCAACAACCTTCTCGCCGTCAGGGTATTTCTGCGTCATGGAGAGGCTGTCCTTGCCCGTCGGCACGTTGATGCCCAATGCTACACAGTAGTCGCTTAGGGCCTTCACAGCTTCGTAGAGACGGGCCGTCTCGCCTTCTTGCTTGGCAGGCCACATCCAGTTGGCGCTCAGTGAGACACCTTCGAGGTTACCCTCAATGGGGGCCCAAATGATATTTGTCAAAGCTTCTGAAACAGAGAGGCGTGAAGCAGCGGCAGGATCGATGAGACCCGCAATAGGGGCATGACCCAAGGCCGTGGCGATGCCGCGTTTGCCGTTGTAGTCCAAGGCACTGATACCGAGGTTGCTCAAGGGCAGTTGCACCTCGCCCACGCACTGCTGTTGCGCCACGCGACCCGTCACGGAGCGGTCCACCTTGTTGGTAAGCCAATCCTTACAGGCCACGGCTTCCATTTGCAGCACGTTGTTGAGGTATTTGTGTATGTCGCGCTTGGTATAGCTGATTTTTTTGAAGTGATAGGGCTTGGTCTTGTCTCGCAGGACGGTCTTGGGTGCGCTGCCGAAGAAGTCGGAGATAGCTAGGTCGATGGGAGCCTTGCCTTTCTTGCGGATGAAACGGAGACGTTCGTCGCCCGTCACCTCGCCTACTTCGTAATACGGCGCACGCTCGCGTTCAGCGGTCTCTTTGATGATGTCCTTGTCCTTCTTGTTGACCAACAAACCCATGCGTTCCTGCGACTCGTTGCCGATAATTTCCTTATCAGACAAGGTCGGGTCGCCGACGGGCAGGTTGTCGACGTAGACCACACCGCCTGCGTCTTCGATGAGCTCGGAGAGGCAGTTGAGGTGACCGCCTGCGCCGTGGTCATGGATGCTGCGGATGGGGTTAAGGTCGCTCTCGGCCATGGCACGGATGACGTTGCTCACACGCTTCTGCATCTCGGGGTTGGCACGCTGCACGGCATTCAGCTCAATGGCATTGCTGTATTGGCCTGTATCGACGCTCGACACGGCGCCGCCACCCATACCGATGCGGTAGTTGTCGCCGCCCAGCACGATAATGACATCGCCTTCTTCTGGTTCCAGCTTCTTGGCATCCTTCACTTTGGCAAATCCGATACCGCCAGCCAGCATGATGACCTTATCATAGCCAAGGGTTTCTTTCTCGCTGTGTTCAAAAGTCAACAAGCTACCGTTGATAAGAGGCTGGCCAAACTTGTTGCCGAAATCGGAAGCACCATTGGAGGCCTTGATGAGGATTTCCTCTG
>DAIOUZ010000014.1:18363-27928 GCA_036759285.1 Candidatus Limiplasma sp.
TCGATGTCCTTCTCCCACTCGCGGTCTTGCTCGGTGCGGGGATAGGAAGTCATGTAAACAGCAGTGCCCGCCAAAGGCAAACTGCCCTGACCGCCAGCCAGACGGTCACGAATTTCGCCGCCAGTGCCCGTGGCTGCGCCGTTGAAGGGCTCCACAGTAGTCGGGAAGTTGTGCGTCTCAGCCTTCAGCGAAATCACGGTCTCGATGGGTTTGATTTGGAATGCCGAGGGCTTGTTGGGCTCGGCAGGAGCGAACTGCTCCACCTTAGGACCGAGGATGAAGGCCACATTGTCCTTGTAGGCAGACACGAGGCGGTTCGGGTTCATCTTCGAGGTCTTCTTGATGAGGGCGAAGAGCGTGTTGGGCATGCGTTTGCCATCGATGACGAAAGTGCCGTTGAAAATCTTGTGGCGGCAGTGCTCAGAGTTGACTTGCGCGAAGCCATAGACTTCACTGTCAGTCAGTTTACGTGCAATCTTTGCGGATATGCCTTTCAAGTAGTCCATTTCCTCTGTGCTCAGTGCCAGACCTTCCTGCTGGTTATAAGCCTCGATATCGTCAATGTATTGCAATGGCTCGGGCTTGCGGTCGACAAAGAACACCTTCTGGTCGAGGTTCTCGTAACGGTTTTGCAGCATCGGGTCGTAAGGGGCCTTCTTCGAGTCCACCTTTTGGAACTCTTCGATGCGGATGATGCCTTTGATGCCCATGTTTTGGGTAATCTCGACAGCGTTGGTGCTCCAAGGCGTAATCATTTCGCGTCGCGGCCCGATAAAATGACCTTTCACCGTGTCTTTTTCGATTCTTTCGGCATTACCGAAAAGCCATGTGAGTTTGGAAACAGTTTCCTTTGATAGCTCGGATTTGGAATCAACTGCGATAACCTTCTGATTATCAGATTTGAAAAAGCTTATCATAAGCGCAAAGATTTATGCGGTAAACAATGCGGCAAAGATAGGAGTTTTATCGGGATTATTTTTCAATTTGGGGTATTTTTGTATTTTTGCGCCCCAAAATCAACTCGAATGAGACTGTTCCTGACCTGCGTTTTGTTTGTGGCAATGCTATCCTTTCAGGCCATAGCCCAACAGCCGGATACCTTAGGCTGCAAGACGGTGAGGATTGAGACCGAACAACTGCCCGACCTCAACATCCCTCGTTACGGCCATTGTATTTTCTTCGCGGGCGACGAACTGACGGTTATCGGTGGCCACACCACGGGTTTCGTGCCCACGGCCACAGTGGAGTATTTCAGTGATAGAGCTTGGCACACGGTGCCTACGGTCTATACGCATGACCATGGCATGGCAGTACCCATGAAATCAGGCAAAGTGCTGGTTTGCGGAGGTGCCAACGAGCCCTTGGGCATCGGGCAAACCTATACTGCCGAATGGTATGACCCCACCACCCACACCTGTGAAGGCTTCGGCTGCATGGACATGAAACGCAGCAACTTCTCCGCCACCGAAATCGACAGCGGTCGCGTGGTGATTTCAGGCAATTGGTATAGCAATGACGGTATGGAACTGTTTGACGGCCAAAAAACCTTCAGTCCCGTCAAGGAGGTTGCCGCAAAGCGTTCTTGTCCCTATATACTGCGTACGGATGTTGACAATGTAATGATATTCAGTAGTTTAGATACAAAGCATATCAGCGGTATTCGTCCTGACAGCATCATCGTTGACCAATTGCGGGGCGAACCTTTCCATGCATCGTTGCTCGATGAATGGCGACCGTTGGCCTACGACATTCCCCAGATGAGCGAACTTTGTTTTATCGGCGATGAGGCAACCGGCAACTACGCCTACCTGCTGCCCGTGGAAAATGCCGAAGGTCAAATAGGCTTCGTCAAGACCCAGGGTACCGACTTCAATTTGCTTTCAACCACTTGTGCGGTGCCGAAAGTGTTCCAAGGCGATAGCATCCTGTATCATTTCCCCGTGGTGGACAGGCAGCGCGGACGGGGTTATCTCGTGGGCTTCAGCCAAACATGCAAGCGGGTTTATGTGCTGTGTGTGGATTATACGGAGCATCCGGCACCATTGACGCTCTATTATACTGACCCACTGCTCGACACAGGCCTTACCTGGCCTGTTGTCAACGCCGACGGCAATCTCATCCTTGTCGGTGGTCTCGGTGATGTTTCCAACTTCACGCCCCTCAAGTCCATGGTGGTGCTGCGCATCCATCCTGACGCGCCGCTGCTTGCCGCCCGTGCCTCGTTTCCTTGGCTGTGGGTTGGGATAGCTTTGGCGCTTGTGGCTGCACTCCTCGCGTACCTTATTATATATCGTGCGCGAAAAGCAACACCACGCGAGGAGGAAAGGATAGACGAGCCTGATGAAGCCAACGAAACGCATGAAACAACCGAACTCGAAGCACCAGCGACCGATGTGGCTGATGAAGCGTTGTTGCAGCGTGTCTGCCAACTGATGGAGGAGCAGCAGCTTTACTTGAACAGTGGTTTGAAGCTGTCGGATGTCGCGAAGACGTTAGGCTGCAACCGCAATGTCTTGTCGGTCTCTATCAACGACCTACGCCATTGTTCGTTCTCGCAGTTCGTCAACACCTATCGCGTGGAACATGCCAAGCAAATGTTGCTCAGCAATCCCGACACGCGCGCCTCGGAGGTGTGGATGGAGTCGGGATTCGGGAACGAGACCACTTTCTTCCGCACATTCAAGGCCATCGTCGGCATGACGCCTTCCGAATGGAAAAGCTGTAATCAGTAAGAATCCGCTTACAAAACATCATTTGTAAGTGGATTTTGACGATTTGTAAGGTGCCGCCTTGCATTGTTTCCCGATTTTTGCAATCATTTTTAATCTTATCCCTATGAAAAAAGTAATGAAGGCAGTAGCAGCCATAATGCTAATGACAGCGGTAGTGCTTACCGCAGGATGCAACAAACCAGAAGATGAACCTAATAATGAGACCGTCGTAACGGTTACAACCATCACACCTTCTGACATCACTACAACAACCGCAGTTTGTGGAGCCACGGTCGTTGTAAGCGAGGGTGTCACACTTGAGGAGTTGGGCGTATGCTGGGGTCTCCAAGAAAGCCCAACGGCAAGTGAAGCGCATCTTTCCACCGCCCAATGGAACGAGCCTTTCACCTGTACACTTACTGAACTGAATCACAATACGGTTTATCATGTCCGCGCATACGCCAAGAAAGGCTCCGACTATTATTATGGCGTGGATAAAACATTTACCACTGAGGAAAAACCTAGCGGAAATGGCACGTACAACGGTCACGACTACATTGACCTTGGTTTGCCAAGTGGAACATTGTGGGCCACCTGTAATGTAGGTGCCGAAACACCTGAAGGCATAGGTAGTTACTTCGCATGGGGCGAAACTACGACAAAGGCCGATTACGATTGGAGCACTTACAAGTATTGCAACGGCAGTGGAAACACCTTGACCAAGTATTGTAACGACGCTAACTATGGTTACAACGGTTATACTGACGAACTGGTCGTTTTGCAACCAGAAGACGACGCCGCCACGGCCAATTGGGGCAGTGGCTGGCGCATGCCCACCATTGAGGAATGTGAAGAACTGGTGAACAACACTACCTACACATGGACTACGCAGAATGATATGTGGGGTGGACTCTTTACTTCGGAAAACGGCAACAGTATTTTCCTGCCTGCCGCCCATACCTACCTCTATGGTCAGTATTGGGGAGGCAATTATTGGTCGAGTTCGCTCGCTTCGCACCCGGATTGTGTGTTACGTTTGGGCTTCGGTTCGGGCGCTGTTGACGCAGGAGGCAACAACTACTACCGCTACGATGGTAATTCTGTCCGTCCTGTGCGTTCTACGAAATAATGCGATATATTGTTTGTAGAGACGCAAAATTTTGCGTCTCTACCGGCCAAACGATAAAAACCACCCTTGCGGGGGTGGTTTTTTGTTGCTCGGAATTCGTTTTTTTAGGCAGGGGGTAGAGTATCGTTTCTTATTCCACTAATACTTTCTTCACCACATCTCCAGCTTTCACGAAGTAAAAACCGCTTGCAAGACCGTCCAAACTGTTGGTTTCTTTCCTCCTCACGAACAGGGTTCTTACAACGCATCCCATTTCATTGACAATAGTCACCGGACCTTCTGCTTCGATGGTGAGACTTTCCGAAGCGGGATTGGGGTAGACATTCATAGTGACTGTTTCGGCTTCTCCGACACCCACATGACCACAGTCGTCATAGAGCAGAATGCCTTGCCATTCCTCGGCGGCTTCGAAAGCTTCTATGCAGTTGCAGGGCACCACGATATGCACATGGTCGTTGATGTTGGCGAAAGCATCCTCCCAAAGGAAGAAAGGCTCAGTGTCATGGATGTAGATGTAGTCGAGTCTGGGACAGAAAGTGAAGGCATTCGAGTTGATTTGTACCATACCGGCAGGAAGGTCAATCACCTCGATAAGAGGGCATTCGGCAAACGAATGATAACCAATGTTCACGATGGTGCTGGGCAAAGTGACACTGGTAAGGTTCATGCAAGCATAGAAAGCTTCGCTGCCAATGTAACGAACCCTATATGACTCTCCGTTAATGGTTTCTGTTTCAGGAATGACCACATCTCCTGAGTAAGTGTTTGAGTAGTCGTCATTTACTACGATCAGGTAGGTTTCGCCACAACCGCCTCCCGGAACTTGTTGCGTGACTTTGCGGTAATAGATACCATTGACATAGTAGTCGTAGGCAAATGCACTTTGGCAGATCATCATGAGTGCCAAAGTCATAATTGAAAAGATAGCTGTTCGTTTCATACTTGAATTTGTTTTTAAATTATTGAATATTAAGTGAAAACTTTAGATAATAGTCTTGTATACACAATAGAAAAATTATTTCTCGTTATTATTGGGTGCAAAAAGAGAGGAAATCATAACAATGCAATGTCATTATTTCGGAAAAAAACAAAGTCGTGTTATTTTTCAGATTACCTTTGCACCTAAACCAGCAAAAGACACGCAGAAAGAATGGATTCATCCGAGTCATACGGATCCGTCATAAACAACGCCGAAACATCTCAGGCCGCCAACTTCAATGCCCTTGTGCTTCGACATAAGGCGATGATTTGGCATATCTGTTCGGACTATAATATCGGAAAAGCCTGGAAAACAGAGGACTGCATGCAGGAAGTATTGGTTAGCTTATGGCGAAGCTTCGGAACTTTCGAGGGGCGTAGTTCGGAAAAGACCTGGGTATGGCGCGTGGCGACCAACACTATGCTGATGCTGCGACGCAAAGATGTAAGAAATCCGCAAACGGAGTCTATCGATTCGGTCAGCGTGGATGATAAGGACGATGAGCCGAGCAACGAGCGTTACCAACAACTGCAACAACTCATCGACACACTTCCCGAAGAAAGCGGCACCATCATCCGCGCCTTCTTGGACGGCTTCTCCTACAAGGAAATCGCCGACATGACGGGCAGTTCATTGGGTGCCGTGGCCATGCGCATCGCTCGCACCAAACGGAGACTCAAGCAGATGTACGAAAAAGAAAACAACATATCACTATGAAAGACAATATAAAAACAATGAACACAGACACCCAACGCAACGACTTCAAAACCCAATGGCAACACCGCCAGCAGTGGCAGGAACAGGCCGAAAAGTCGGCACCCGACGACGAGACTCTTTTGCGCTGGGTCGAAAAGGCTCGACAGACCTCTGCCGTTCCAGAAATGAATGTCATCTCCTTCCCCGCCCCTCATCGCAAACGCTGGATACCATACGCCGCTGCCGCCAGCATCGCCGTTGGAGTGACCATCATCGGACTAACCCGACAAGGTCAACCCGACAACCCATTGCCTGTGGCCAAAGAGGTGACCGTGGGAGACCAAACCATCCACTTCCTCTGCAACAATGGCTGTTCGGCGCAAGACATCATACTCTCGGCCAGCGAAGTCATTAAATAACATAACAAAGACAATGAAAAACCTCTTTACATATCTCGTTTTACTCCTCGCCATAGGGCTTTCAGCTTGCAAAGAAAGAACCGAAGTCCCCGAGACAAAAGCCTGTGAAAAAGCCGCGCTGGAGTTGTACTGCAAGTATGCCGACAACGAGGACCTCACCGTGGCTTATCTCGGCGACCTCTCCATCCACGGAAAGTGCATCGACGCCCTAATGCTACAAGCCAACAACGAAACGGATTGGGAAACGCTGAAACAAGATTTCGGCATGATGCCATTCGACACCACCAACATGATAAGTTGTCCAAGCGATGACAATCCCGTTATGGTGGGTGTCGGCTTCGAAACTGATTTTTTGGATGAGGCCATCCTCGACACTTTGACCGACATCAGCCAAATACCCGAAGAAGACATCGAGAAATACACCCTCATCGTCGCCGAAAAGATTAGCGAAGTCATGAACAGCTTCCAAGCCCCCGACTCGTTACTACCCAATACGGCCATTATCATCGGCCAAGGCGAGATAGAATATGAAGCCGCTGACAACACCTACAACGACTACATTCTGACCGTTTCACGCGCCATCGTCGTCGGACTGATTAATGAAAAAATTGAAGCCAATGCGATGGGCGCTTCGACCATTCAATCGGCCTCAGGGACCACAGGCTCAGCGACCCGCAGTAGTCTGCAACAGCAAAAAGACCAAAACGACCGCATCATGAACGATGCCCAAAGCCATGGTCACATGGGTTACATCACCGCCACCGACTACGACAACCGTACCTTATGGCTCTTCTTCTATGACGACCAAGAGGAATGCAATACCATCATCACCCATATCAGTGAAGACATTATCATCAATTAATTAAAATCAATAAACCTTTTATCAAACTTTATTCGTATGAAGAAAAATGTATGCTTCTTTCTGATGTGCTCTTTTGCCTTTATCGGCATGACACAGGCACAAAACCGTGGCGAAATCCAATTGCAAGCCACCGAATTGAACAATGTAATGATTTCCCATGACCAACTACCTTCCGTGGGTTCTTGGTTCTCCTATGTAGGCGATTATTCGTCACCAAGCATTCTCGGTATCGGCATGCCCTTCAATTGGGGCTATATGTTCCCCGCAGAGCTGATGAATGAGTACAAGGGTTGCTCCTTCACCGAGTTTGGTTTTTTAGATGCAGGTGAAGAGCAATTTGCCACCACCTACACCGTCAACTTCTACCTTGGCGGCGATGCTGCTCCAGGCACTTTGGTTTATACCCAACAATTCGAAATCACAGGCACAGTAGGCGATATTGTCACCTTCAGACTCGACACGCCTGTCGAAATCGACGGTACACAAAACATTTGGTTGACTTTCTACAACGACGGATCCATTCAATATCCCGCTCCAGCCGTCGCCGATGTGGGCAACCCCAACAGCCGCTGGCTCGGTATCGATGGTTATGGCTGGATGGACATGGCTTCTGTCAGCAGTGAGGTATATAGCTGGTTAGCATGGGTTTATGTTGACGGTTACGATTGGATTGGCGAAAACACCGAATCCGTCTCCGTATATCCCAACCCCACCTCAGGTAATGTGAATATTTTTGCATCAGGTATAAGTCATGTTACAGTGCTGAACGCTCTTGGCCAAGTGATTTACGATGCCAACGCCGACGGAAACATGACGACTATTGACATGAACCAATATCAAGCTGGTATCTATATGGTACGCGTGACCTCAGAACACGGAGAAAGTGTGAAACGTATTAGCGTAGTGAAGTAAACAAACAAATTTCAAAATAATAACACAATGAAAAAACTCTCCACTCTTATCGTAATTTTGCTCTTTGGCATAGGCCTCAGAGCTCAACAAACCAACCTTACCGAAGCCGTCGACTTCACCGTCACCGACTGCCACGGACAAACCTACAATCTCTTTGAAATTCTTGACCGCGGTCAGGCCGTTTTCATTGACTTTTTCTTCTACTCTTGCGGTCAATGCCAAGTGATTTCTCCTTACATCACGGGGTCCTATACCCAGATGGGCTGCAACTTGCACGACGTGTTTTACATTGAAATCTCTTACATCGACAGCGATGCCGTCTGCCAGCAATGGGCCAACGAATACGGCGTGGAATTCCCCACCGTTGGTAAGGATGGCGGCGGCAACGAAGTTTTCGAGCTCTATGGCATCAATGCATGTCCTACCCTTGTCCTCATCATGCCCGACCGCAGCATTCCCATCCAAGGTTTGTTGCAACTGTATCCTTTCTCGGTACAAGATGTTGTCAACGCCATGCAGCAGAACGGTCTACAGCCCCACGATTGTACAGGCACTTTGACCGTCAATCCTCAGACATTGCACATTTATAACGACGGTGAGACCTACGAGCCCGGCCTGCTGACCATTTCCAACATGACTGCTGACGATGTGACCGTCAATGCCTTCACCGCCGACCCCATCTTTGGGCTACAATGCTTGTATAATGGCCAAGATGTCACCGAAGGTATGTCAGTAGCCGCAGGGCAGTCCGCTACAGTAGAAGTCTATGTCGAAGTGCCTACAAAGGAGACTTTCGAAGGAACAATGTATATCAGCACCTCAGCAGGCAACTTCGAAGTCAACATTATCTACGAAACAACCGTCGGTTTAAATGAAAGCAACTCGACATTGACCTTGTTCCCCAATCCCGCAAACGAAAGCATTACCATTCAAGGTGAAAACCTTGGCGTAATAAGCATTTACAACGCAATGGGCCAAAAGGTCGACACGTTCTTCTCCGAGGAATCACAAATGGTCATCCCAACTTCCAAATACCAAAACGGTATCTACTTCATCAGAACAAGCAGCGGAAAAACCCAACGCTTGGTGATTGCACATGAATGAGTTTTAGAGTATTTTATGATGAAAAAACCGCCACATTTGTGACGGTTTTTTTCATTAATACCCTTCATCGGATTGTTGCTCCTCGCCGCCACCGCCTTCATCATCGCCTCCGCCTTCGCCGTCGGGGCGGCCACGTTTGATGTTCTGCTGGTTGATGCGGTAATTGAAGTTGAGCGAGAACGAACGACGGTTCCATGTGCTGGTGTTGTATTGCCAGAAGCCGTCGCCCCACGACTCGCCGCCCCAACTGCGTGAGTTGAACAAGTCGCGCACGTTGAAAGTAACCGTGCCGTTGCCATGCAGGATTTCCTTGCTCACGGCAAGGTCGATCCACCAGTTGCCCTTGTGCATACCCAACGGCTCCTTATGCGGTCCCATGATGTGGGCAGTCAGCTGCAGGTCGAACCAGTTGCTCACCTTGAACTTCGAGACAGCACGCCCAAAGAGCATCCAAGTGGCATCGTTGTATGTCTTTCCGTTAATCTCGCCATCAAAATGCGAGCGGAAAAAGTTGACATTGCCGTTGAGGTTCCACCATTTTGTCATCTGACCTTGGGCGACCATCTCAACACCAAAGTCGTCGGCCTTGCCGAAGTTGACGGGCATGCTATAGAACACACCATCATCCTCATAAGTGTAGCTTCGGATCATATTGGTGCCGTGGCGGTAATAAGTAGTGAAGTTGAAGCTCGCCTTGTCCCAGAAATGGATGTAGCCCAACTCATAGCTGTCCATGTAGGTCGGTGTCAGCGT
>DAIOUZ010000015.1:0-11045 GCA_036759285.1 Candidatus Limiplasma sp.
GATGGTGCGAGAAACCTTGAGGATGCGGTCGTAAGCGCGAGCCGAGAGGCCGAGACGGTTCATGGCGTTTTTCAGGATGTTGCGGCAAGGTTCGTCCAAGTCGCAGTATTTCTGAATGAGCTGTGAGGTCATCTGTGCGTTGGCATGGATGGTCGGATATTCGGCATAGCGTTCCTCTTGAATTTTCCTAGCCTTGACGACACGTTCACGTACTACAGCACTCGACTCACCACTACTCTTGGACGACAAGTCTTTGTAAGCCACAGGCACGACCTCCACATGTAAGTCTATTCTATCCATCAAAGGCCCGCTGATGCGATTAAGGTACTGCTGCACCATGCCAGGTTTGCAAGTACACTCCTTTTCGGGGTGATTGTAATAGCCACAAGGACAAGGATTCATCGCTGCCACCATCATAAAATTGGCGGGAAAGTCGACGGTCATTTTGGCGCGTGAAATTGTTACAATTCTGTCTTCCATTGGCTGCCGCATCACTTCAAGGACCGTACGCTTGAATTCCGGGAGCTCGTCTAGAAAGAGCACGCCATTATGTGCAAGTGAGATTTCCCCGGGCTGCGGATAGGTGCCGCCACCCACCAAGCCTGCATCGCTGATGGTGTGGTGCGGACTACGGAATGGACGTGTGCGAACCAAAGCTGCATTACGTCCAACCAGTCCAGCCACGGAATGAATCTTCGTCGTCTCCAATGCCTCTGCCATCGTCAAAGGCGGCAAAATGGTCGGCATACGCTTGGCCAACATGGTCTTTCCGCTGCCTGGAGGGCCGATGAGAATGACATTATGGCCACCTGCCGCTGCTATCTCCAAGGCACGCTTTATGTTTTCTTGGCCGCGCACATCGCTGAAATCCAATTCACAGCTGGCATCCTGCCACGATTCTGCAATGTCGATGGTCACAGGCTGGATTTGATTCTCACCGTTTAAAATTGAAACCACTTCGTGAATGTTTTCCACACCATACACTTCCAAACCCGTCACCACCGCGGCTTCACGAGCATTGGCTTTGGGCACGATAAGACCTCTGAAGCCATCCTGTTTTGCCTTGATGGCGATAGGCAATGTGCCTTTGATGGGATTGAGCGTGCCGTCGAGCGACAACTCGCCCATAATGACAAATTGCTCCAAAAAGTCGGCTTTGACCTGCTCGGAGGCAGCCAGTATGCCTATGGCAATAGGCAAATCATAAGCAGAACCTTCTTTACGAATGTCGGCTGGCGCCATATTAATGACAATCTTCTTATGGGGATAGTAATACCCCAAGTTGTACATGGCAGCTTCGATACGCTGTTGGCTCTCTTTCACCGCATTGTCGGGCAGGCCGACCAAATAGAAATTGATACCTCTACCGATGTTCACCTCTATGGTGACCTGAATCGCTTCGATGCCGAATAGGGCACATCCAAATGTCTTTACTAGCATAATTCTTTGTTTTTAAAGTTTTATGCCGCAAAGATGCAAACCTTGTCAAGAAAAAGCCGTTGATTAAACGTTTGTAGTCGACAGTAGTCGTTTGTTGTCGTTTGCTGTCGGATATATATTTAATAATCAACGATATAAATATTTTAACCAAAAGGGCTGACACATAGGTCAGTCCCTACCCTATTTCTTTGGCTTGTAACCAGAATCCATGAAGATATTCTGCAAATCCTTCCGCTTCACGAATTGTTGGAGG
Source organism: Candidatus Limiplasma sp. (assembly GCA_036759285.1). GTDB lineage: Bacteria > Bacteroidota > Bacteroidia > Bacteroidales > F082 > Limimorpha. Next base: position 1,694 of record DAIOUZ010000015.1, read on the forward strand.
TTGAAATCGTGATTGGAAACATAGGAACGGATGATGTTCAGGCCATAAAACTCACCGAGACGCGAAGGAGCCTCATTGCTATAGGCCTGCGTAAAAGGACCATCACCGAAAAACATCATGTAAGTATCCAATCCCGCATCATAAAGTCGGCTACTGCCAACAATATCGGCCCAAACCTGACCTTCGTTCTCTGTTGCCCATTTCCATTGCCCTTCGGAATAACCGAGCAAGATACTGTCGGGCATCTCGGGACACATTGCTTCAACAAAGAAATTTCTTCGACCGTAAAACACCATCTCGCCCACAATCTGTCCTTGCTTACGCCATTCGTAGAGATATTGCATATATAGTTGTTCTGCCACATTTTTGGCCAAAGTGGCTACTCCCGTACGCACCTGAATATACCTCGGCATCCCGATTTGGTCGTAAACCTCATCTCCGTTGAGATACCAGTCCAAGGAAATCACCAATTGGTCATTGATGATTTGAACAGGAGGCTCATCGGGATGAATGCCCGTGATGCAGGTAAATGCCTTTTTTGGAAGCTCAATTTCAGGATAATAATGATGGAAATGCGCCAACACTTGCTCCACCATCGGTTCCACATCCTTCAGGTCAGGAAAAGCGACTTTCACTTTCTGATACAGACTGATGCTGAATGGGTCTGAGGCAAAATCCTTGAGATATTTCACCGCAGCAAGATTGTTGAGGTCACCGCTGAGGAAAACGCGATAACGATCTTGGATTTTCATCAACTCTGCTTGGAAATTGGAGGTATCCAGATTGAAAAGCACCTCCTCATAACGATCGAATTGGAGGTCGTACGGTTCCACATCCACCGCCAGTTTACTTTTGTATGCGGGTTCATCCTCTTTACATGATGACAGACCGAGCAATCCGAATGCCATTACAAAAAATAATATCTTTTTCATATCCAATTAATTATTACTTATCAAATACTGCCTCAACATCTCATACGCCATAATCGTCGCGCGGTTGATGACATTCTCGCGGTCCTTGCCAAAATTGTATCGTTTGGAAACAACCCCACTCGGCGTCGCCAAACCAATCCACACCGTTCCCACGGGGTTTTCTTCGGTGCCGCCACTCGGACCTGCCACACCCGTCGTGGCCAAACCAAAATCAGCCTCCATCAAATTGCGTACGCCAACCGCCATGCCTTCAACAACTTCTTGACTCACAACACCATGCTTATCGATCGTTTCTGAAGGCACATCCAATACTTTGGTCTTCATCGGGGTGGCATAGGTCACTGCCGTCCCTTTGAACACATCCGAACTGCCAGGAATCAAAGTGATGACATGGGCGATATTGCCGCCCGTGCAACTCTCCGCTGAGGCGAAAGTCAACCCTCTACTTAATAGCAAGTCGAAAACTGTCCGTTCGATGGGTTGATCTTGAAGTGAAAAAATGTACTCAGGAATTAGTGTCGTCAGTTTCCTCACCTCTTCATCCAAGGTATCATGAAGCAAATCAGCATCTTCATGACGACCGCTCAAACGCAAGCGCACCATGCCGTGTTGCGGCAAATAGGCCAAGGAAAGGAAATCAGGTAGACCGTCTTCCCAGTCCTTGATTCGATCGGCCAGGAACGACTCACCGATGCCCGTGGTCATAATCACACGCTTTTCGTAAGGTATGGAATGAAAACACTTCTTAATGCGTGGCAACAACTCATCATTGAAAATGCCTTTCATCTCAAATGGCACGCCAGGCATGAAGGCAAAGACCACACCATTTTTCTCCAGCCACATACATGGTGCTGTGCCGTAAGTGTTTGGAATGTATTCACAAGCTTTTGGCAACATAGCTTGGCTACGATTTCGTTCGCTCATCTGAAAGCCACGACGCTTGAAAAGTGAGACCACATTGTCGTAAGCTACTTGACAAAATTCCAACTCAGTATTGAAGAACTTGCAAACGGTTGGTTTTGTGATATCGTCGGCAGTAGGTCCCAAGCCTCCTGTGACCAGCACCAAATCAGCATCCATGCAAGCATTAAATGCATCAAGGATGGCTTTTTCAGAATCACCGATAGTCAAAACGGAATCCAATTGGAAACCTGCTTCAGACAGATGCGCTCCAAGCCAAGCCGCATTGGTGTTAATCACCTGACCGATAAGTAGTTCGTCACCAATGGAAATATTCTTTATAACCATTTCTTTCATACTTTTCAATTTTGTGCAAAAATAGGCCATTTTTGTACTACGAGTGAAAAAACTTCAAACTTTAGACATAAAAAGTTCCAATTCAATAAAATATTGTACTTTTGCATTTTAAATTTGAAAAAATATGAACCAACCCATTCCCGCATCACAGCTCATCCTCAACAATGAGGGAGCAATATATCACTTGAATTTGCATCCCGATCAATTAGCCGACGATGTCATCCTAGTTGGCGACCCGGGTCGTGTCGGCGAAATTGCCACTTTCTTTGACAAGATCGAGGTGAAACGCCAAAACCGCGAAATCATTACCCGCACGGGATATTTCAATGGCAAACGCATCTCCGTAATCTCGACGGGCATGGGCACTGACAACATCGACATCGTGATGACCGAGCTGGACGCCCTTGCCAACATCGACCTGAAAACGAGAATGCCCAAAGAGACACACCGCAGTTTGAACCTCATCCGACTCGGTACCTGTGGTGCACTCCAGCCTGACATTGAAGTGGAGGACAACTATGTGGCCACACGTTATGCCATCGGTTTGGACGGACTACTCTATTTCTATGAGAAGAACAAGGAAGTGAATGAAATTGCCATGCGTGATGCGTTCATCGAGCAGATGGATTATCCGAAAGACCTTCCTTTACCCTATGTCGTGGAAGGTTCCAAGGAACTCTTCGACCGTTTGGCCGAAGGCTATTATCACGGTGTGACAGCCACAGCGCCTGGTTTTTATGGTCCGCAAGGCCGCACTTTGAGGATGCACCTCTCCTATCCTGAAAACAACCATAAAATTGAAGCATTCAACTACCAAGGTTGGCGCGTGTGCAACTTCGAAATGGAATCTTCGGCCTTATACGGTCTTGGCAAAATGATGGGTCACAATTGTTTGACCATTTGTGTCGTGATCGCTAATCGTGTGACGGAAAAGTTTGCCTCTGACTATCATCCGTACGTCAGAAATCTTGTAATTAATACACTGGAGAGGTTGTCAAAATAGAGAAAAATGATGGTTTTGTTTGAAAAAACACACCATATTTTTCAAAAATAACATCCGTAATGAAAAAAAGTGTATTTTTGCAATTCAAAATCCAGTCCTATTTGAATGGGACATAAGAGTTAAACAATAAATAACTATGAAGAAATTACTTCTCACCGTTATCGCCATCATAGCATTTGGTTCCTCGGTATGGGCTGATGGTCACGTCGATTCTGTTCGATACCTGACAACCAGATGGCGCAGGAACTGGTTTGTTTCAGCGAATGCTACTGCAAACTGGTGGCAAAGTAGCTTGTCAGCACCTTATATGTTTGAAAACAACTTCACCAAGGTTTATTGGGGTCAACCTAACATAGGTTTTTCTGCAAATTTTGGTAAATGGATTAATCATAAGATGGGAGTTAGAGTGTCGTATACCAATAATAGAATCAATAGTTTCATTTATGGAAGACACCCTTCTCTTTATTATTTTCAGTATATATATGGTGACCCTGCGACACTCGTTGAGGCACACGATGGTATGGAAGTGTACAAAACTTCCATGCGCTTTCATAACTTGAGAGCTGATTATATGATTAGGCCAATTGACTTCTTCCAAGGCTATTATAATCCTAATAGAATTTGGACACCTGTCTTATATGTAAGCGCAGGAGGTTCCTTTGTTTCCAACGATTTGTTTGTTACGCAAAGTGTGATTAAATATATTAATTACAAAACAGGCACAATGACAAACGGAGATGCCACAAACTTTGAATTGGCATTAGGTGCTGGACTGCTTAATAATTTCAGAATCAGCGAACATTTTGACCTTAATCTTGATATTAGTTGGCTCTTCCAAAGATGGACCATCGACTCTTGGACATATGAATTTGGTGGGTACGGACCTGAATATGATACCAGACCCAAGAGATTCGACAACATGTATACTGCGGCTTTAGGTCTTACTTATTACTTTACCAGAATGTATGAAGTGTATGACTTCGCTCAAGAAGCTCCCTGCCCTCCGTGTGACACGCTCACACCTAAGGTTGTGACCGTTGAGACAGATGATTTCATTAGCTATCCTTTCTCCATCTTCTTCCATCGCGATTCCTATCAATTGATGTCGAATAGAGATTTGGTGAATTTGAGAGAAATTGCCGAGATTGCTAAAGAATACAAGTACAAGATTCGTCTGAGAGGTTCTTGCGATAGCGCTACCGCTACACCCTCATACAACCAGACGCTGTCAGAAAACCGTTGCCGCAGAGTCATGCTGGAACTCCTGGAAATGGGCATTCCGGAAGACCAAATCATCCTTGTTCCCGTGGGTGGTATAAAGCAACTCGACCCGACGGAATACGACCGCCGCGTGGTGGTAGACCTAGTGAAAGATTAACGACTATCAATAAACCCATCAAAAAAGCCTGGCGAAAATGTTCGTCAGGCTTTTTTGATTGCGTATAAGGAAGCTGAACTCGGACGCTACTCAGAGTTTTGCCACAATGGGAATTGTCCTTTCCGCACCAAAAGCACGTGGCGATACCCGCAGAATAGGCGCAACCTGATGACGCTTGAATTCATTTCGGTTCACTAACTTAATGGTACGCTCAACCACCGCTTTATCAAAGCCTTGGGCGATGATTTCCTCTGATGCCCTCGAACACTCAATGTATTGATAAAGAATCTGATCGAGAATGCTGTATTCCGGCAAACTGTCGCTGTCTTTTTGGTCGGGACGGAGTTCAGCAGAAGGCGCCTTTTCTATGGTATGCCAAGGAATAATCTCGTCCTCCCTGTTGATGAAACGCGCCAATTCGTATGCCTCTGACTTGTAAACATCACCGATGACCGACAAGCCACCGCACATGTCGCCATAGAGCGTCCCATACCCGACTGATGCCTCTGATTTGTTGCTCGTGTTGAGCAAGACATTGCCGAACTTGTTGCTGAAGGCCATCAGAATAACAGCACGGATACGGGCTTGAAGGTTCTCTTCGGTGACATCGAAAGGAAGACCCTCAAAGAAAGGTTTCAATGCGGTATCAAAACTGTCGAAAAGTGGTTTGATGGCTACCGTATCATATCGCACACCTAACTTCTCGGCCAATGCCACGGCATCGCTCACCGAATGGTCGGTAGAGAATTGGGAAGGAAGCAACACCACCCTTACATTCTCGGCACCAATAGCCTGCGCAGCAAAGTAGGTGACCAAGGCCGAATCCAGCCCTCCTGAAAGGCCGACGATAGCATTCTTAAAGCCCATTTTGTGAAAATAGTCACGCACACCGAGAACCAAAGCATCATGAATCAATGCCATTTTCTCTGGAATAACTAATTGGTCTTCAGAAGTACGATTAATATATAAGGTGTCGACATCGACAAGTTTAATGTCTTCCTTAAAGAAAGCCAAAGCGGTATCAACATGACCATTGCTGGCAAATGCCATCGAGCCGCCGTCAAAGATGAGATGCGTCTGTGCTCCAACCTGATTCACCATAATCAAAGGCAATTCGTGCTTCAACACGGTCTGTCTCAATACATTGCTGCGATAAAGGGGCATAGTATAATCGAAGGCCGAGGCCGCCAAGGCAATCACCATATCGGGGTTCAGGTTGACAAGATCATCCATTCTGTTTTCCATCAGCAATGGGTCTGCATTTCGGTTAGCTAGGTCGTCGCCAACGAAAACAGCAATACGATGACCACACAACTCCAACAATTCATTTTCCTCATGATCGGGTTCGAAATACTTGCGTTCGTCAAACAACGGATTGCTGCCAATGTACTTTTTCCTAAACACCTTCCGTTGACCTTGATGCAAGAATATGGCCGCATTAAATAACGGCTTCTGTCCCTCCGTTGCGTTACGTATTGGAGCGCCAACAATTACAGGTACATCGAAGCACTTCTCGGCGATTTCATCCACTACGGATTGACAACGTTCCAAAAAGTCGTCAAATTCCAGACAATCTAAGGGGAAATAACCACAGACCGACAACTCTGAAAAAACCACCAAATCAGCACCTTCCGATTTGGCTTTCAAAGCCGCTTCTACGATTTTTTTTGTGTTTTGCTCAAAATTACCGATACAATAATTGAGCTGTGTCAATGCAATTTTCATCTATCTTTGTTTTTGTTCATCAAAATAAAATACCCGTTTCTATACCAACATAATTGTTGCGAAGAACGCTACCCGTCTGTTTTTCCAAAGAGCCAACGAAAACATTGGAAAAACTATGGTCGAAGGTCAGTTGGACAAATGCACTTAGTTTTCTATTGACCTCATATTCGCCGCCCAAGCCAAAAAGCATTGACAACTGCAGCAAACGATATTGATTGGTGCAATCGAGATAGCGCTCGCTTGAAGAAGAAACCCAATAAAAACTATAATCGTCACGACCCAAGTCCTTGCAATTAAAGCCAAGACCACCACCAGCCTCCACATAGGCCTTGAACGAGTCAACAATATCAAATTTCATCTTAATCTTAAGCGGAATCTCCACATTCATGGCTTTGACTCGCCGCATCACTGGGACTTTCGTCTCCTCCAAAAAATCGTCAACAAAGCGATAGTCTATGAACGTGTATTTCATACGGAGCGAATTGAGCGTCACGCCAGACGAAACCGCAATATGACTTGAAATATATTGTTCGTATACCAATCCAACATTATAGCCCAAGCCCAAACCTTTGCTTTCTGCGGCTGTTGAGCCCGAACTGGCCCAGGCCAACGTAGGCCCCAATTTAATGCCGAATCTAGCATCTTTCGTCTGAGCGTTGCCGTTCAGGAAAATTACAGCTACCAAACTGATAATCAACAATATTTTTCTCATAATAATAAAATTTTGACCTACAAAAGTAATTATTTTTGACGACATTTCCCGAAATTTGAAAAATGATTCTTACTTTTGCATCAAATAAACCCATTAAATCACTAAAACACATTAAAAATGAAAAAGACATTTTTACTGATTGCAGCCCTGCTGATGATGGGCAGTGCAGCATTTGCAGGTGGCGGCTTCGATATCGCCATCGGCCCGAAAGTCGGTTATCAGACCTCAAAACTTTCCTACCAGAAAGCCGACATCAAGTCAAGCTTCTCCAACCATTTCATTGCCGGCCTCTTTGGCCGTGTGACCATCGGCAGAATCTATGTGCAACCTGAAGTATTGTATTTCAAGACTTCCAATGTCTTTGACGGACATGTCACTGGCGTGGAAAGCGATAATCTTTTCAACCTTCCTACAGGCGCCAATGTCAACCTTACACTGAACCAAATGAACCTCCAAGTGCCCGTTTTGGTTGGTGTTAAGATCATTGACCTTGACCTCGTCGCTCTCCGTGCCCAAGTAGGTCCCACAGCCAACGTCGTCCTGAAATCACAGACTTTGTTTGACAAGACCTATACCATTAATGGTCAACAAGAAAACATGGAAAACACCACTACTGACCAGAAATTCAACACCAAGAGCATTTCCTGGGGACTTCAAGCTGGTCTTGGCGTTGACGTGTTGGATTTAATCACCCTCGACATCAACTACAACTTTGGCCTCAGCAAGGTGTTTGAAAACCTGAACAACACCACCCTCGGTGAGACGTTCGATTTCAGTAACATCGACAACACCAAACAAAACATGTTCATGGTGACTGTTGGCCTCAAGTTCTTCTAAACTGTTTTCATACAATTACAAATAAAAATAGAGCGGCTCGTGTGAGCCGCTCTATTTTGTTTCATGGAACAAGTTTGTTTAGAAGAGAACTCCTACTTCGATGCCAATGCGGTTTTGAAGAACATTCAACTTGGGATCACGTTCACCAATTTTATTACCCTCTGCATCAAAAAAATTACCACAATAATTAGGGCGAATCCAGTTAATCATGTTGATGAAGTCGTGCGAGAAATAAACACCGGCGAAAAGGCGAGTTGACTCGTCAACAGTATACTGTGCACCAGCGCCAATCTTCAAAGAAGCACGAAGGTTACTGTATTCCTTGTTTGTGGTGTTCCATTTGTCAGGAGCCGTAATATTCTGGGAAGGAATAGCATCCTTAACCTTGACTTTTTTTGCTGCCAAGCCAATGCCACCACCGACTTCTGCATAAATACGAAGCGGAACATTGCCAAGTTCGTTGGTCACCATCTTCAGCATCAACGGTATTTCATAAATAGTCGACTTGTACGTTCTGTTAACGCCAAACTTCTCCAGAAAACCATCAGGGTTTAAACTGTCAGTAACAAGATGGGCATTGTCAAACATGTAATGACCTCCCAAGAAACTTACATTCACACCTGTGACGATAGCATAGTTGTCAGCAAAATAATACTCGCCAACAACGCCCACATCAAAGCCTGTCTTTGACCCAAGATTATCGGCAGTGGCCGTTGTTGAACCCGTCCAACCAAAGTTTGGACCCAATTTGAAACCAAAGGCAAAGCCTTGGTTCTGTGCTGAAGCACTCAGCGACATGGCCAACATAAGGCCAATAACAAGTAAATTTTTCTTCATTTTTGATAGGTTTTAGAATTACAAGGCAAAAGTAGTCTTTTTTTCGATTATATCAATAAATCATGGAAAATTTCTAATTTTGTAGGACAAATTCCGTAACAACCACCACCATGAATACCCAAATCCCAAATCGTCTTTTCATCAGAAACAGGGCAAACCTTGCTGCCCAACTGCCACCTAAATCAGTGGCTGTTTTCACCGCCAACGAGCCCATGCCGCGCAATGGCGACGAGTTCTATCCTTTCCGTCAACAGTCTGATTTCTTTTACCTTACGGGAATCAACGAGGAAAATGCTTATCTCATCATCGCACCCGACTATCCCGATGAAACCATGCGCGAAATTCTATTCATCGAGCCTTACGACGAGGTGAAAGCCACTTGGCAAGGCGAAATGCTCGACAACGCCCAAGCCACCGAACTGTCTGGCGTGAAGACCGTGAAAGGCAGCGATGCCTTCTGGATGACCTTGAACGACATCGTTTTTTCAGGCTATGGCGACACGATTTTACTCAACAGCTACGAATATCCGAAATACGAATGCGCTGTGGAAACGATTCAAAAACGCTTCGTAAATCAAGTCAAAGAATTGTACCCCATGCACAACTTTGGCCGCACTGCTCCGATTCTCAATGCCTTACGCATGAAGAAATCGGAGGACGAAATCGCCATC
>DAIOUZ010000015.1:11116-20678 GCA_036759285.1 Candidatus Limiplasma sp.
TGCCACAGGTCATGCCTACGCTCCCATCATCGCCGGAGGCAAAAATGGTTGTTGCCTGCATTACTCCAAGAACCAAAGCCTATTAAATGACGGAGACTTACTCCTTTTCGACATCGGCTGTGAGTTGAAAAACTACTCTTCAGACCTGAGTCGAACTATTCCAATTAATGGAAAATTCACTGAAAGACAGAAAGATTGCTATAACGCCGTGCTCCGCGTGATGAAGGAAATCACGAAACTCTACCGTCCAGGCGGCACCATCAACGAAATCAACGAAACGACTCACCGACTGATGGAACAAGAGATGATCAAACTCGGACTTTTCACTGCTGAAGACGTGATGCACCAAAACCCCGACAAGCCTTTGGAGCGCAAATACTTGATGCATGGGATGTCGCATCATATTGGCCTTGATGTTCACGACAGCATCGACAAGTTCAAGCCTTTTGAACCTGGAATGATACTCACTTGTGAGCCTGGCATCTACATCCGCGAGGAGGGCATCGGCATCCGCATCGAGAATGACCTGCTCATCACCGAGGGCGAACCCATCAATTTGTTTGAGGGTTTACCTACGGAAATCGAGGAGATTGAGGCGGTGATGAGAAAATAATTCACTTTTTTAGTGAAGATTTGGATGTTTTTTGTATTTTTGCGCCCGATAAAGCTATGGAAATCAGATTCGACAAGGAGTATTTAGAAGAGTTGTACCTGAATGGCAAGACCAAAAACAAGAAGTATCGGTTCCAACCTCAGGTTATCAAGAAGTATCAGAAACGAATTGATACTTTGGCTGGTGTAACGAGAATCGAAGAGTTGTTCACACTTAACTCCCTCAATTTTGAGGCATTGGAAAGTTCTGGCAATTATTCTATCCGCATCGATTATCATTATAGGCTTGAGTTTCAAGTCAGCAATTCCGAATCGGAGCCGATTATTACCATTTGCTTGATTATGGACATTACAAACCATTATGAATAGGAGATAACAATATGAATACCAACCGAATACCAACCCATCCTGGGGATGTCATCAAGGAAGAACTTGAATATAGAGGCATTTCTCAAAAGAAGTTCTCGGAACTAACGGGCGTATCCTATACTATGCTCAACGAAATTTTGAACGGCAAACGCCCCGTCACAAGCGACTTTGCTCTTATTGTAGAAGCTGCTTTGGGTATCAGTCCACAACTTTTAATCAACATGCAAGCCCGCTACAATATGGCCGTGGCTATGAACCAAACCACATTCTTGACCCGCCTTGACCACATCAGAAGGGCTTGTGCGGCTGTGTTTTAGCATTACAATTAAACAACAAACAAAAACAACAAATATCATGTTCAATAAAGACGTTTACAGTGGCCGTCGTGCCACATTGAAAAAGACGATCTCGAAGGGCATCGCTTTCTTTCCTGCCAACAACGAAGCGCCCTTCAATTACCCTGACAACACCTACATCTATCGTCAGGACAGCAATTTCTCCTATTTCTTCGGCCTTAACCACCCCGATTTGGTTGGTGTCATCGACTTTGAGAGTGGCGAAGAAATCCTATTCGGTGTAGATGTCACCATCGATGATGTGATCTGGTGCGGTCCCCTACCCTCGCTGAAGGAACAAGGCGACAGCATCGGCATCACCGACTGCCGCGACTTTAACAAGTTTGGCGAATACCTCCAGCAGGCCATCGCCAAAGGTCGCCAAATTCACATGCTACCAACCTATCGCGCTGACACGAAGATTCAATGCTCTGAGTGGCTTGGTTGTAATATTAATAAGGTGTCAGACTACGTCAGTCTCGAACTCATCAAGGCTGTCATCGCCATGCGTGAGGTGAAGAGTGAACTGGAAATCGCTGAGATGGAACGTGCTGCCAACACCGCCTACTACATGCACACCACCGCCATGAAGATGTGTAAGCCTGGCATGATTGAACAAGAGATTGCCGGTGTGGTAGAAGGCCTTTCGCTTTCGGGCGGTGGCCCCGTGTCGTTCCCCGTCATCCTTAGCGTCGACGGTCAGACCTTGCACAACCACGGTCATCACAACGTGTTGAAAGAAGGCCGCATGATGGTGTGCGATGCTGGTGCCGAGACAGAGAATTACTATGCCTCTGACTTCACCCGCACCACTCCTGTGGGCGGCGTGTTCAACCAACGCCAGCGCGAGATTTATGAAATCGTGCTCGCTGCCAACCAAGCCGTAGCTGCCAACACGCGTCCCTACATGCCTTACATGGTGATGCACACCTTGGCCTGCCGCACTTTGATTGAAGGCTTGAAAGGCGTCGGCCTGATGAAAGGCGACACCGAAGAGGCCCTGATGAACGGTGCGCATTGGCTCTTCATGCCTCACGGCCTTGGACACATGCTCGGCATGGATGTGCACGACATGGAAGGTCTCGGCGAAACCTACGTGGGCTATGACGACATCACACCGCGCTCCAAAAAACTGGGCTTCAGTGGCTTGCGTTGCGGAAAAACTCTGAAACCAGGCTTTGTGGTCACCGACGAGCCTGGCATCTACTTCATCCCCACCCTCATCGACATGTGGAAAGCCGAAGGCAAGTTGAAGGACTTCATCAACTACGACAAGTTGGAGACTTACAAGGATTTCGGTGGCATCCGCATCGAGGACGACCTGCTCATCACCGAAGACGGCTGCCGCATCCTCGGTCGACCGATTCCTAAGACCGTTGCAGAGGTTGAGGACATGTGCGCCCAAGGGCGAGAATGGATTAAGATGACAGCGATGTATTAATTAAGAAAAAGCGAGGCATTGCCTCGCTTTTTCTTTAAAACTCCATCACCAACTTCACATTGACATAACGCGGCGTCAAGTAATTCGGCGCTCCATAGTAGTTGTTGTCGATGTATTTCACCCAGTTGTAGGAAATCACATTCGGGATGTCCAACAGATTGAAGACATCCACGCTTATGAACATATTTCTTACATAACGCAACGGATTGCCTTTGCTGAAACTGCTGGCCTCACTGATGAGCTGCTTGCTGAAGCCAATGTCAACACGGCGATATGCTGGATAACGGCCAGAAGTGGAATAGAAATCCGAGTTGTTGTCGCTGATGGGCAAGCCCATGCCGAAGGTCAAAGTCATGTTGACACGCCAAGTCGGGAAGCCGGGAATGTAATCCTGGAAAAACAACGAGAAGTTGACCAATTGATTGGATGGACGATAATGCCAGCCCAATGCAAGCGTGTCAGCAACATCGGCATCAAGGTGGTTGTAGAACGGAAGCGTATCACCGTTAACACCTACCAACAAATAATCACCACGGATGTCCTCGCGAGCACGCATGAACGATAGACTTGCCCAGCTGTCAATGCCTTTCACAAACTCACCATTCACCTTGAAATCGAGACCTGTGGTATAAGCTTTGGCCGACTGGTCGGCATAATAACGGATACGCACGTTATCGATGTCATAAGGAACGACATGGGTGAAATACTTGAAATACAATTCCGAAGTCAGGATAAAAGGCCGATTCCAGGCGCGGAACTTGAAGTCGTTGCCCGCCACAATCTGATACGACTGCTGTGCCTTGGCGTCTTTGAAGAGGCTGCCATCACGATTGCGAATCTCACGGTAAAATGGTGTCTGATTGTAAACACCTCCCGAAAGCCGACACACCGTCTCCCGCTTGTCGTTTTCAGGTTTAAAGGCCACTCCCGCTCTCGGGCTGACATACACCTTTTTATTATAGCCCCAATAATTGGCGCGCAAACCACCTGTGATGACAAACTCACCTTGATCTTTATAAGGAATTGTCCATGAGTTCTGAACAAAACCGTCAACATTATTGACAGATAGGATATTGTGTGCCTTATGCGAGAAATCCATGCCAATTTCAGGCAACACATCGGGATAGCCTCCAATCACGTCGGGCACATGGGGAAGTGCATAACCCGCAGAGTCGAACAGTTGCCATTCGTCCACCACGTCGTCAATGTCTTGATGCTGGAAACGAATACCCCATTTCAGCAGGCGGTTATCCATGGAATAAAGACCTTTATGGTCTAGATTGTACACTTGGGCATAGAAGCCATTGCGCGCGTGCTTGGTCAACGTGCCAACCTCATGGTTTTCAATCACCTCACCAAACTCCTCAGAGCCGAAAGAAGTGTTGCGGATACCGAAAAAATACTGCTCCTGAATATCGTAGGTTTCAGTCTCGTAAGCCGAATATGCCGATGCTATCCACTTCAGGTTCAAGTCTTTATTGGGCTTATACGACAATGTCAACGCACCAAGTCCAGTGGTATAGTCATCAATTTCCTGACCATCGAAAAACACATTGATTTGAATGGGGATATTGATGGTACCAGTATTAATCTTGGCGTTTTCGGGAATCAGCATATAGCGGTTCTTGGAGTAATAGCCCAAGAAAGACAAATCCCATTTTTCATTGAATTTGTAATTGAACAACGCCTGGGCATCGGTGAAATTCGGGCGATAGTCGCCTTTGGTATTCATCATGCCAAGGGCAAGTGCCGTGTTTTTGTAGCGTGCCCCGACCAAATAGCTGAACTTCTCGTTTTTTGTCGCTCCTTCCACATGGGCTTCCGCACCCAATAGGCTCAAAGTCAACGAACCAGCCGTCTCGCGAGGCGTTTTGTAAGTCACGTCGAGGACCGACGACATTTTGTCGCCATACTCAGCCGCGAAACCGCCTGCCGAAAACTCGATATTGTTGACCAACTGCGAGTTGACAAAACTCAAACCCTCCTGCTGTCCCGACCCTACAAGGAAAGGACGGTAGATTTCGATGCCATTCACATAAATCAGGTTTTCGTCAAAATTGCCGCCACGCACGCGGTACTGCGAGCTCATTTCATTATTGGAGACCACGCCCGGCAAAGTCTTGATGAGCGTCTCCACACCGCCACCCATGGTGGGCAACAACGTAGCCTGTTTGGCGTCCAATCGCGTCAGACTCGATGCCTCGGTAGGACGGTCGCTAATGACCACATCGGGCAAATTAATGCTTGGCGATTTCAGCATCACATCCAGCTTTTTCTTTTCGCCATGTTTCAGGTTCACCGTCATCTGCTTCTGCTCATAGCCAACGAAAGAAAAATGGATGGCCAAGGTGGTATCCGAAAGCAATGACAATTCATAATAGCCTCTGGCATTGGTCGTTACACCGAGAAGCAAATCGGGAACAACCACATTCACCAACTCCAATGGATGACCATTCTCGTCCGTCACCTTACCATAGACCGTAGCGGTCGGCAAATGCTGCGCCCTTGCCGAAAACGACAGCAGAAAAAGAAACAACGATATGATGAATAGCCTTGCTCGCATGGAGAAATAACTGAAAAACACTGAAAATATTATCTACAACACCGATTATGGAACTTGTCAAACAAAAAAAGCCGCTGCGCATGGGCACAGCAGCTTCGATATCAATCACACTGCATTGGAATTACCAACGCTCAAGGTTACCCTTTTCGGAAGCATCCATGATGGCTTGGTAAACGCCCTTCTTGTTGATGGTGCGCATGCCAGCAGCTGAAACCTTCAGCACAATCCATTCATCCCATTCCGGAACATAGAACTTCTTAATCTTCAAATTCGGTTCAAACGTTCTCTTCGTCTTCTTGTTGGAGTGAGAAACATTGTTGCCGTGCATGACCTTTTTTCCTGTAATTTGACAAACTTTTGACATGACTCTTTATCCTTTATTATTTACACTTGTCTATTTTCTAATGGGCTGCAAAAATACATATTTTTTCGTTTCAAAATTCGTTTCTTCAAAAAATGTGACAAAAAAATTCATAAAGCGCTTATTTTCTTGTCTTTGCAAGAGCCATCAACTCTTCATATGCACATCCATCTGCGGGAACGGAATGTTAAGACCTTCGTGGGCAAAGGTCTTATAAACCTTTTCATTCATGTTGAAATACACCGCCCAATAATCTTCGGAGTTCACCCAAACACGAAATGTGATGTCAACAGAACTATTGTTGAGTTTGCCTAATTCAATAAACGGCTCTGGCGTTTTCAAAATGCGTTGGTCTTCGTCGCACAAGCGGCGCAAGACGGTCTTGGCCTTGTCAAAGTCGTCGCCATAGGCGATGGAAAACACCCAGTCGACGCGACGGGTTTCCTGTTTCGAGAAATTGGTCATCGTTCCGGTAGAAAGGATGCCGTTGGGCAAGATGACTTCCTTATTGTCCGTCGTCAGCAGGTGCGTGTTGAAAATCTGGATCTCGTTCACCTTGCCTTCATAGCCTTGCGCCGAGATGAAATCGCCCACTTTGAACGGCTTGAACAGCATAATCATCACACCACCAGCAAAATTCTGCAAGGTGCCACTCAATGCCATGCCAACGGCCAATCCTGCCGAGGCCAGCAAGGCCACCAACGAACTCGTATTAATCCCTAAAATGCCGACGATGGCCATGATAAGGAAAAAGGTCAGTGCGACCGAGACCAAACTCATCAAGAAGGAATTGAGCGAAGGGTTGTTGTTGCGACGCATCATCATTTTCGTCAAGCCCCTCTTTATCAATTTGATAACCCAACGTCCCAACAGCAGCACTACGATGGCTGCCAACAGCTTGATACCAAATGGGATGAGATATTCCTTCACCATAGCAGGCAACCAATCCGACACGGGTGTAGTGGCTATTTTTTTCACGCCCTCCACTACACTATTGACCGCAACAGTGTCCTGAATGGTCTCTGAAACTTGTTCAACAAGGGTGTCGTTTTCCATATTTTCAAAATTTTAGGGTGCAAAGGTACGGATAATTCAATAATTATGTAATTTCGCCACCAAATTCTTTTTATGAACATTGAGGAAATCAAAGCATATTGTAAAGACCCGAAAAACCAAAGCACGGTGAATGTCGGTCTTTTTATTTTGTTGATAATCAGTTTCCATTTTCTCTATCTGGGATGGCAGGCACTCGGTTATTGGCCTGTTGGAAAGTGGGTCGACCAACTGATGTTGTGGTCAGTGAATCTTGCATATAACCAATCCTGCTGGGTGCTTGATCATATTTTCCACATCGACCTGACCACTATTACTGCTGAAAGGCTCATTGCCACGCCCAACAGCGAAGGAGGATGGGCTCGGGTCATCATTGCACCCGAATGCGCCAGCTTGAAGCAATGGATGCATTGGATCTTTCTCATGGTCCTTTTTCCTGGTCCCTGGAAGCACAAACTATGGTATATTCCCGCCGGTTTGGTCATCATCGAATGGACCAATGTCGTCCGCATTTGCGGTGTCCTGATGATGCAGATACCGTGGCCCAACAGTTTCCACATCGCCCACGACTATATTTTTAAGGTGTTCTTCTACCTCGTCATCTTCCTCATGTGGATGCTCTGGGTGGAGAAGTTCTACAATCCGTCAATTAAAGCCAAACAACATGAATAACACTCCTATCATTCTTATCCTCGATGCCGGCGGCACTGGATTCAAGTTCTCAGCTGTGCAAGACGCGCACGAAATCATCGAACCCTTCACCATACCATCGGCGGCTCCCACCCTCGAAGAGGTACTCCAGAAACTCATCACAGGTTTCCACGAGTGCGAAAAACGATGCGGGGCCAAGGCCGCTGCCATCAGCTTCTGTTTCCCTGGTCCGGCCGACTATCCCAATGGCATCATTGGCGACTTGCCCAACCTGCCTACTTTCCGAGGCGGCATACCGTTGAAGCAAATGCTTGAGAACGAGTTCCATGTTCCTGTTTTCATCAACAACGACGGCGACTTGTTTGCCTACGGCGAAGCCCTCAGCGGACTCTTACCCGAAGTAAACAAAACACTGGAACAGCAAGGCAACCCAAAACGCTACAAAAACCTGTTTGGTGTCACCCTAGGCACGGGCTTCGGTGGCGGTATCGTCATCAACAAGGTGCTGCTCAACGGCGACAACTCGGCTGGTGGCGAAATCTGGTGTTCGCGCAACTGCCTCTATCCCGATACCATTGCTGAGGACAGCGTCAGCATCCGTGCTGTGCGTCGTGTGTATGCCCGCGAAGCTGGCCTCACTTTCGATGAGACACCACAGCCCTACGACATCTTCAAAATCGCCCAAGGTGAACAAGCTGGTAGCAAAGAAGCCGCCCTGAAGGCTTGGGACGAGCTGACCACCGTGTTGGCCGATGTGCTTGGCAACGGACTGCGTTTCACCGACGGGTTAGTGGTCATCGGAGGCGGTCTTTCGGGTGCTTGGCCAGTGTTCATGCCCATGTTGATCCGAAAGATGAATGAACCTTACAACGTGAATGGCAACATCATCCCGCGCATGGAAACCGAAGTCTTCAACCTGATGGACACCGACGACCTGAAACGCTTCACTGAAAAATCGGGCAAGATGGTCAAGGTGCCGTTCAGTGAGCAGGAAGTTTGGTACGACCCGAGCAAACGTGTAGGCGTGGGCATCACTACGCTTGGCACCTCGTCGGCGGTGGCGGTGGGTGCATACGCTTTCGCAATGGAGCAACTTAAGAAATAGACGCTGTTGTGAAGACGTTACGCAACGTCGCTATGACATGCCAAATTTTCCCCGTTTTTCATATCCTTTTGACAATCAAAAAGGAAAAATTTATCAACACTGATTGTTGAAAAATAATCGTGTAAAAACCGATTTTCAGGACTTCTAAAAGTCACTTCTTTCTTATCTTCGCAAACTGAAAACGAGGATAATTTTCCTCTATTGCTTTGTTTGTAATGCATTAAATATCAGGAAAATGAAATTAAACCATACGCAAACCGAATTGGAGGGAGACCTTTTTAGTGGGCTTGAGGAGCAGGAAAACTTTCAACCAGAAGCCAGTCCGTACGACAAGATATTAGAATCGCGCAAAAACGCCACTTTTGCCGCTGAGCAAATCGAACGTCAAGATGAGGTTCAAGTGGTCGAGAAGGCCGAAGTTCCTGTTGCTGAGCCTGTAGTTGAAGAGACTCCGAAAATCGAATACCATGCCTATCCGATTGAGGAAGTAAAAGCCGCTGCCAAGGAATATTTCCACGGTGACGCATTGGCAGGTGACGTGTGGGCCAACAAATACGCCTTGAAGGATAGTGACGGCAACACCTATGAACTCACCCCAGACGAGATGCACCATCGCATCGCCCGTGAGATTGCCCGTATTGAACGCCGTTACCCCAACCCGATGAAGGAAAATGAGATCTACGAAGTGTTAAAAGACTTCCGCTATATCGTTCCCCAAGGCAGCCCCATGGCCGGCATTGGCAACAACTTCCAGATTTCTTCGTTGTCGAACTGCTTCGTCATCGGCAACAACGGCAATTCCGACTCCTATGGCGGCATCATGAAGACCGACCAAGAGCAAGTACAGTTGATGAAACGTCGCGGAGGCGTGGGTCACGACCTTTCCCATATCCGTCCAGCAGGCAGCCCTGTTAAGAACTGCGCCCTTACTTCAACAGGTGTGGTGCCCTTCATGGAACGCTTTTCCAATTCAACGAAGGAAGTCGCACAGGACGGCCGTCGCGGTGCCTTGATGATGAGCATCAGCATCAAACACCCTGATTCTGAGGCTTTCATCGACGCCAAGATGACT
>DAIOUZ010000015.1:20688-27099 GCA_036759285.1 Candidatus Limiplasma sp.
GGCCGCATCACTAATGCCAACGTCTCGGTGCGCGTTACCGACGAGTTCATGCAATGCGTAAAGGAAGGCAAACCTTTCATCCAACAATATCCCATCGATTCACCGAACCCGAAATACACCAAAGAGATTGATGCCCGCGCCTTGTGGAACAAAATCATCCATAACGCATGGAAATCGGCCGAGCCTGGTGTGATGTTTTGGGACACCATCATCCGCGAGTCCATCCCCGACTGCTATGCCGACCTCGGCTTCAAGACCTTGAGCACCAACCCCTGCGGTGAGATTCCGCTTTGTGCCTACGACAGCTGCCGACTCTTGGCCATCAACCTTTACAGTTATGTCGACCACCCCTTCACACCGGAGGCACGCTTTAACCACCAGCTGTTCTCAAAGCATGTGGCCATCGCACAGCGCATGATGGACGACATCGTTGACCTTGAAATTGAGAAAGTGGATACCATCTTGGCCAAAATCGCCTCCGACCCCGAGGACGACGAGGTGAAACGCACCGAGGTTAACTTGTGGAAGCACATCAAGGAGAAATGTTTACAAGGACGCCGCACAGGTATCGGTATCACTGCTGAAGGCGACATGCTGGCCGCGTTAGGCAAACGCTATGCCTCCGATGAAGCCATCGCTTTCTCCACCGAGATTCAAAAACTGTTGGCTTACAACGCCTATCGTTCGTCCGTTATTTTGGCTGAAGAACGCGGCAAGTTCCCGATGTATGACGCCAAACGCGAAGAGAACAATCCCTTCATCAAGCGTCTGCGCGCCTTGGACGAAGACCTCTACCAAAAGATGACTCGCGTGGGTCGCCGCAACATCGCTATGCTGACCATCGCACCTACGGGTACTGTGAGCATCTGCACGCAGACCACATCAGGCATTGAGCCAGTCTTTATGGTGGCTTACAAACGCCGCCGTAAGGTGAATGCCAACGACAAGGACGTGCATGTCACCTTTACCGACGTAACTGGTAACTCGTTTGAGGAATACAACGTGTTCCACCATAAGTTCATCACCTGGCTTGAAGTGAACGGTTACAACGTGGACGAAGTGTTGAAATACGACGATGAAAAGCTTAATGCCGTCATCGCCCAATCACCATATTATAAAGCAACAGCCAACGACATCGACTGGGTCAACAAGGTGAAGATGCAAGGCTCCATGCAAAAGTGGGTCGACCACTCCATCAGCGTGACGGTGAATGTGCCGAAGGAGACTACGGAAGAACTTGTTGGCCAGATTTATATGACCGCATGGGAGAGTGGCTGCAAGGGCATGACCATCTATCGTGACGGCTCGCGTGACGGCGTGTTGGTCTCCAAAGATGAGAAGAAAGAGGAGAAAAAAGATACAAAGGATCAAGACGATACACGCCCAAACGACATTCATGAAAACTCAGCTCCACCGCGTCCAAAGGAATTGGAATGCGATGTGGTACGCTTCCAAAACAACTACGAGAAATGGATTGCTTTCGTGGGCAAACTCCATGAGAAACCATACGAAATTTTCCTTGGCAAGGCCGAAGATTTCTTCCTGCCTCCCTACGTTGAGAAAGGCGTGATTATCAAGGAAAAAATCAAAGGTGAAACCACGCGCTATGATTTCCGTTACACCGACAAAGACGGCTATGAAGTGATGATGCAAGGTCTGTCCCGTTCGTTCAACAAAGAGTATTGGAACTATGCCAAACTGATTTCTGGCATCCTGCGCCATGGCATGCCCATCCAATACGTGATTGAACTAGTGCAAAACCTCAACGTGGAGGAAGACAGCATCAACACCTGGAAGAACGGTATCGCCCGTGCGCTGAAGAAATACGTGCCTGATGGCATGGTCGACGAGAAGGAGAAATGCCCCACTTGCGGTGAGAAACTCGTTTTCGAAGATGGCTGCAAGCACTGCCGCAACTGCGGATATTCAAAGTGCGGATAATAAATAGAACAGTTGTTTTTTTATCTTCATAATGGCAGGTCGCCGGTACGTTTGTGCTGGCGGCCTTTTTTATGTGTTGGATTTGTAGGGCTGTCGTATTACGGCAGCCGCATGTGGAAACCCGAAGGCGGCTGCCACGATGTGACAGCCCTACAAACCAAACAACGATTGTGCATTAGCCGTCGTAACCGCTGCCAATTCCTCAACGGGAAGCTGAAGAATGTCCGCAATGCGTTGCGCCGTGTGGACAAGGAAAGCTGGTTCATTGCGTTTGCCACGACAGGGAACGGGGGCAAGATAAGGCGCGTCTGTTTCCAAAACGATCCTATCTAAAGGCAAATTGGGCAGATAATCTTTCACACCACAGTTTTTGTAGGTCGTCACGCCACCCAAGCCAAGGTGGAAACCTAATTCTAGGTAGACTTTGGCTTCCTCTTTCGTTCCAGTGAAGCAGTGCATAATGCCGCGCAAGCCGCCATCTTGTTTGTGCTCAAGGATCTTCACCATTTTGTCAAAGGCATTGCGGCAATGGATGGAAAGTGGCAAATGGAGTTGTTTGGCCCAATCCAATTGGGTCTCAAAGGCATCCAATTGTTCCTTTTCAAAAGTTGAATCCCAATAGAAATCAAGACCAATCTCCCCTACCCCGACATAAATGCCTTTTTCAAGTTCCTTTTCCATGATAGCCAGCACATCCTTGTAGTCTTCCTTGACTTCCTCGGGTTGCAGACCCATCATCACACGGGTGCAGTCATGGTATTGCTCATGCAATTCAAGCATCGGCGCAATGGTGGAGGCATCCACATTGGGCAGGAGCAGCATCTTGACACCAGCATCAATGGCACGCTGCATGGCCTCCTTGCGGTCGAGGCTGAATTGATGGTCGTAGATATGGGTATGGGTGTCGATGAGGTACATAATCAGTACAAGAAATTATCGTATGGGTACCTTATCGCATGCATATCACGGATTTCCTTATAAAGCAAATCCCTGAATTCCTGATAGTTGTCGCGGTTCTTGGCGGAGATGAAGATGCAGTTTTCGTTCATCTTGGCCATCCAGGTCTGTTTCAGTTCCTCGTAGGAGACATTGCGCTTGGTGGGCGGCGTCAAGTCGTCGGGGTCTTTCTCCTCCCAAGTGTAGGCGTCGGTCTTGTTGAAGACGACAATGGTCTTCTTGTCTGCGCAGCCCAACTCGGCCAAGGTCTGGTTCACCACCTCCATCTGCGCCTCGAAATCGGGATGCGAGATGTCAACCACATGCAACAGGATGTCCGACTCGCGCACCTCGTCCAAGGTCGACTTGAACGACTCCACGAGATGGTGCGGCAACTTGCGAATGAAACCGACAGTATCAGACAGCAGGAAAGGCAGATTCTCCACCACCACCTTGCGCACCGTGGTGTCAAGTGTGGCGAAGAGTTTGTTCTCCGTGTAGACTTCTGACTTGCTCAACAGGTTCATGATGGTCGACTTACCCACATTGGTATAGCCAACAAGTGCCACACGCACCAACTTGCCTCGATTCTTGCGCTGCACGGTCTTCTGCATGTCGATTTCTTTCAGCTTTTCCTTCAAGAGCGCGATGCGGTCCAAAATCAAACGGCGGTCAGTCTCGATCTGGGTCTCACCAGGGCCACGCATACCGATACCACCTCTTTGTCTTTCCAAGTGGGTCCACATTCGGGTCAAGCGTGGCAGAAGGTACTGATATTGTGCCAGTTCCACCTGCGCTTTGGCATGTGCTGTATGGGCATTAGAAGCGAAGATGTCCAAGATGAGGCTGGTACGGTCGAGGACACGGCACTCCAAAGCCTGCTCCATGTTACGGGCTTGGGTAGCGCTCAGTTCGTCGTCGATGACAGCCAATTTGATGTCTTCTGCTTTGATGTATTGGTGGATCTCTTCCAACTTACCCGAACCGAGATAAGTGACGCTGCTCGGATGGTCCATGGCTTGAACAAAACGAGCTACGGGAATGCCACCAGCCGTCTCCAACAAAAAAGCCAACTCGTCGAGGTATTCCTCCGTGCGCTCGCGGCCTTGTTGTTTTGAGGCCACGGCAATCAATACCGCCCTTTCGGGAATTTTTTCGTAGGTTATAAAGTCGCCCATATTGTTTTTTGCGTCGCCTCGCGTCATTGCGAGGAACGAAGCAATCCAGAAAACAAGTTTAATCTCTAGATTGCTTCGTCGTACCTCCTCGCAATGACGCAAAGCGACAGTCCGTATTAATATTGTCTAAAGCCAATAATCTTCCTCACTTCGTTCAGTGTCTTCGCTGCGCTCTCGCGGGCCTTCTCGGCACCCATGCGGGCGATACGGTTGAGCCTTTCTTCGTCGGACGAAAACTCCTTGATGCGCTCGCGGATAGGTGCGACAGTCTTTTCCAGGTCGTCGGCCAGTTGTTTCTTCATGTCACCGTAACGAATGGAGCAGTCGTTCCATTTCTCGTCGAAGTACTTCACCGTCTCGGGCTCGCTGACGATGTTCATCATCGTGAAGAGGTTCTGGATAACCTCGGGCTTAGGACTGTTGGGCTCGGTCGGGCCACTATCCGTGACGGCGCGCATCACCTTCTTGCGCATAGTCTTTTCGTCCTCGAAGAGGTAGATGCAGTTGCCATCGCTCTTGCCCATCTTGCCGCTACCGTCCAATCCCGGCACCTTGATGGCATCGCCACCGAAGTAATAGTTCTGCGGCTCGGGGAAGAATTCGACCTTATAGATATTGTTGAAGCGGCGGGCGCACTTGCGGGCCATCTCCATGTTCTGCTCTTGGTCCTTGCCCACAGGCACCCACTTGGCACGATGTTGCAAGATGTCGGCGGCCATCAAAGTCGGATAGGTGAACAAACCCGCGTTCACATTGTCGGGTTGCTGACGGGCCTTCTCCTTGAAGGTCGTCACACGACCCAATTCGCCGATGTATGCGTTCATATTAAAATAAAGGTACAACTCGATGGTCTCTGGCACATCACTCTGGATGTAGATGGTAGCCTTTTCGGGGTCGATGCCACAGGCGAGATATTCGGCCAAGATGGTGCGTGCCGACTTCTGTATGTTTTCCGGCGTGGGGTGCGTGGTCAGCGAATGCCAGTCGGCGATGAAGAAATAGCAGTTGTAGTCTTCCTGCATCTTCACGAAGCTGCGCACGGCGCCGTAGTAATTGCCGAGATGAAGGTTTCCAGTGGGGCGAATACCGCTCAAAACGATGTCTTTTGCCATAATTCAAGAATTTGGCGCAAAAATAAGAAAAAAGCCCGCTCTAAGAGCAGGCTTTTTGAGGTTTTTTGTGGCAGCACTTCCGTCAACAAGCTCAGGATCCTCCTTACAACTTGATGTCGTCGCCGTTGGCGTTCTGGAAGTTGTACTGCAATACGTGGAATTCGGGCATCGACTGCACCTTGAATTTCTTTCCGTATTTCTTCATCCATTTGCGACGAATCGAAAACAGGCCATCTATGCATAGGTAGGAATAGATGAAAGGATGCACCTGCAAAGTCAGATGGTTCTCGTTTTGATCGACCATAAGGTACTTGAGGTGGTTTTCGATCTCGTCAACGAAGAGGATGGCGGGGCGGATTTTGCCTTCGCCAGCGCACACAGGGCATTTCTCCTGCACCTGCACCTCGGTCTCGGGGCGTACGCGCTGACGTGTGATTTGAATGAGGCCAAACTTCGTCGGGGGAAGGATAGTGTGTTTGGCACGGTCGTGCGACATGGCCTCGACCAAGGCGTCAAACAGATCCTTGCGGTGTTTGGCTTCGTGCATGTCGATGAAGTCGACAATGATGATACCGCCCATATCGCGCAGACGCAACTGGCGTGCGATTTCTTTGGCGGCTTCGATGTTGACTTGGAAAGCGTTGTCTTCCTGCGAATTCTCTTTGTTCACCCGATGGCCACTGTTGACGTCAATGACGTGCATGGCTTCGGTGTGTTCGATGATGAGGTAAACACCGTTTCTGATGGTGACCACGCGACCGAAAAAGCCTTTGATCTGCTTTGTGACATTATAATAGTCAAAGATGGGATCCTTGCCTTTATAAAGTTGCACGATGTCAGCTTTTTGTGGCGCAATGGTCTGGATGTAACTTCTGATTTCTTCATAGACCTTCTCATCGTTCACATGGATGTTGTTGAACGATTCGTTCAGCAAATCACGCAGCATAACGCTGGTCTGGTCCATCTCGCTGACCATTCTGCCGTAGGCGGTCATCTTCTTCATCTCGATGGTGCACTGTTCCCATTTGGCAATGAGCGACCTAAGGTCGGCGTCGAGTTCAGCAACTTTCTTGCCCTCGGCCACGGTGCGGATGATGACGCCATAATTGGCAGGCTTGATGCTCTGCATCAATCGTCTGAGACGGTTGCGTTCTTCGCTGCTGCGGATTTTCTGTGATACCGAAATGCGGTTGGAGAAGGGTACGAGGACGAGATAACGTCCTGCAAACGAGACCTCTGCCGTG
>DAIOUZ010000016.1:0-8039 GCA_036759285.1 Candidatus Limiplasma sp.
CACTTTCGATGTGTTAGATGCCAACGGTCGCGTTTACGACTATGCCATCAGCAATGCCTTTGTGTCTGAATATCTCACCTCGGTTAGGATTCGTTTGGACTCCATCATGGATCCGGAGCCACGTGCCCTCACCCCTGCCGACTCCATCTATTTGAGCTTCTATTACCAACCCCAAGGTAACGGCAACTCACCCGAAACGCAAGATTCACTGGTACTTCAGTTCGGAACGACCACCGAACGTCAAGAATTCCTATTCCTTGACTATCAAAACTATAGTATCGCCGATGTATTCGCCGAGATGCAAGTTGACACCTTGTTCCCTGGCGATACCGTTTGGGCATCGGTTGGTTGCCAGTCTGGAATGTTCACCATCATCACCGACACCTTGACTCCGCTCACCGAAGGCACGATTGCTGTCCCCTGCGACTCCGTCTTCATCACCGTCGCTGACACCACTTGGTACCACATCTGGAGCGTGCCCGGACAACGCTTGGACAGCTTTATGCTGCATAACGGTGGCCAATATTTCGAGCAAGTGATGATTCCCATCCGCGACCTGAAATTCTTCCGCAACGACTTCTATTTCCGCTTCTACAACTACGCCAGCATCGTCGGATCGCTGCAGCCTAGCAACCGCAGCAACGAGGACAACTGGAACATCGACTTCGTCTATCTGAACATCAATCGCACGGCGGACGACACCGACTACCCCATGCTGACTTTCTCAGGGAAGCGCCCCTCGTTCTTCAACCGCTATCAGTCCATCCCCTACCGTCAGTACCGCGTCAATCCCAATTCCTCTATCCGCGAGAATCTGGAAATCGACATCGCCAACCTCGATGGCATCGACCATGAGGCATACTATTATTACAAGGTACAGCAAATCGGTGGTGGACAGCACTATACGCGCTCATTGGATCCCGTCACCATCCATCCCTATCGCGAGTCGGGTTATCTGATCTGCCCTGAATATGGCGGCGAATCCCCTGCTTGCCCCTACGTCGGCGAGTTGTTTGCGCTCAACATGTGGTATGATTCTGTTTCCTACCAAATCAGCCATTATGTGTTTGATTCCACTTGCACGCCGCCTTTGTCGGACTCCATGATTTACCGTTTGGGCATGTACAACTACTATGCTTACGACGATGGCATCCCTGAGTTGGGCTTTGGCGTGCGACCTGCTGGTGGAAGGTTCGCCGTTCGTTTCGACCTGGCCGATTACGACACCATCCAAGGTGTGCAGTTGCTTTTCAATCACACCCTCAACGATGCCAACAACAAGTATTTCGACATCGTGATTTGGAAAGACGAAAACGGCAAGCCTGGCGAAGAAATCTACCGCCTCTCAGGCCAACGTCCTCAATGGCAGGAACAAATCTATCGTTTCAGCTACTATGAATTCGACAAGACCGTGGCTTTTTCCGGAGCCTACTATATTGGCATCGAACAACGTAGCGACGACCTCATCAACATCGGCTTCGACACCTCCATCGACAACATCCAATACAACTTCATCAACACTAACGGCTCGTGGCAACCCAGCAGCATGCATGGCTCTCTCATGATTCGTCCTGTGGTGGGAAGTTCCTATTATATTGGTCTACAGGAAACTAACGAATCCGCCACCTTAAATCTCTATCCCAATCCAGTGCAAAACACGTTGCATCTTGAGGGTAACATCAAGGGCGGCCAACTGTGCATCTTTGACCTCACGGGCAGAAAAGTCTATCAAAGCGAATATCAGACGGAAATCCCTGTCAACCAACTGAATGACGGATTGTATTTCCTCAACATCACTACCAACGAAGGCCAAGTCATCAACCAAAAATTTGTCATCCGGAAATGAACGACAATCTCAACGAGAACTTAGCTCCAGACAACGAGCTGTTTCCAGAAAGCATAGACCCCATGCTTCCCAATGCCCCAGGTGGGGACGACATGCTCTCTGAATCCGATGAAGGCAGTGAGTTGTATGAACACATACGCATGGTGGTCGACCCTGGCCAGCAGCCAGAGCGCATCGACACTTACCTGACCAACCATATCTCCAACATCTCGCGCAACCGTGTGCAGAATGCCGCCAAGGCAGGCAACATCTTGGTGAACGACAAAGTCGTCAAGCAGAACTACAAGGTGAAGCCTAACGACGTGATTTCCATCGTGTTCACCTATCCGCCGCGCGAAAGCGACATCAAGCCGCAGGAGATTCCGCTGAACATCGTCTATGAGGACAACGACGTGATTGTCATCAACAAGCAGGCGGGATTGGTAGTGCATCCCGGTCACGGCAACTTTGAAGGCACTCTACTGCACGGCCTCGCCTACTATTTCGAGCAGACCCACCAAAATGTCGAGAATCGGTTCGGCTACCTCGTCCACCGCATCGATAAGGACACAACTGGTTTGATGATTGTGGCCAAGAACGAAGCCGCACAAGCCATGTTGGCGCATCAGTTCTTTGTACACAGCATCCACCGCCGCTATTATGCTTTGGTTTGGGGCGACTTCAACGAGGATGAAGGTACCATCGAAGGCAATATCGGGCGCAGCTACAACGACCGCCGCAAGATGGCCGTTTATCCCAATGGCGACCACGGCAAGGATGCCGTCACCCATTGGAAAGTGCTAGAACGCTTTGGCTATGTGACGCTCAATGAATACCGACTTGAGACGGGTCGTACCCACCAGATTCGTGTCCATTCGCAATACATCGGGCATCCTTTGTTCAACGATGCCATGTATGGCGGCGATGTCATTTTGAAAGGCACCACTTTCTCGAAATACAAGCAATTCATCGACAACTGCTTTAAAATCATGCCGCGTCATGCACTGCATGCCAAGGAGTTGGGCTTTGTGCATCCCACCACGGGCAAGCAAATGATGTTCACCTCGGAGTTGCCCGACGACATGAAGCAAGTGTTGGAAAAATGGAGGGTTTACCTGAAAGCAAGGAACCTGCTGGAAGAATGAATCACTCTGCAATCGGAACCCAAACCTTCATTTTGCCCGCTTCGCGGTTATCCCAAGCGTAATAAGGAATGTAATTAAGCGTCTGTTCGCCCGCATGAGCGGTGACTTCAACGACACCACCAAGTTTATCAGCCTTAAAATCAGTGTCGAAGGCTGTTTTTTCTACAATCTGAAGACTGTCGAAGTCCATCGGGTTGTCAACTTCCTCAAGACAATAGACCAATGGTCCGCGCTGCACAGCGCGTTTGCCTATGTCATCCTTCACTCTCGGGTCGGCTGAAACTAATTCCACAGGCATCTCGAAATTGATGGTCACGACATCGTCGTTTTTCCATTTTCGGTCAATGATGGCATAGCCTTTCTCTACCAGAGCCTCTATGGGTTCGCCATTCACTGCCAAAGTATAGCTCTTGCACCAAGCTGGGATACGGAGTCTAACCTGTGTCTTTAGCGAGCCATTCATCCCGACCTTCAGGGCAACTGCGCCGTCCCAAGGATAGTTGGTTTCTTGCGTCAAGGTGAGTATTTTCTTGCCCATCGCGACTTCCGCCTGGCTACCCATGTAAAGATTCACCCATAGCGCGTTGTTGGATACGCCGTAGACATAATTGCCGATGGAAGGTAGGAAACGACACACCTGACTTGGACAGCAGGCACAACCATACCATGCCTGACGGTGATGGTCGCCCATCGACTCCAACGGATTGACATAGAAGAATTTGTCACCAGCAAGGGAGATACCTGCCAATGCGCCGTTATACAACGAACGCTCCAAGACGTCAATGTATTTGCTGTCGCCCGTAAACTGGTTCATGCGCCAATTCCATAGCACCATACCCACAGAAGCACAGGTCTCACAATAGGCCGTGAGGTTGGGGAGGTCATAATCCTCGGTGAAGCCTTCGTTGCTGGCCGATTGCCCAATGCCTCCTGTAATGTACATGTTACGCAACACCACGTCATCCCAAAGACGGTTGAGCGCATCGATATAGCCTTGGTCGCCTGTATAGGCCGCCACATCAGCCATGCCGCAATAGAGGTACATCGACCTCACCGCATGACCTCCAATTTCCGACATCTCACGAACGGGTATGTCATCTTGGTAATACGCCGCATTCCAAGGCCGGTCGAGTTTGCCGTGCGAGCCATAGCCATGACCGCGTTGTTCCAAAAGCCAGTTGGCGAACTCGAGATATTTCTGATCACCAGTGGTTTGGTAAAGCTTGACGAGAGCCAATTCTATCTCCTCGTGACCAGGCACCCAATGGCGTTTGTCGGGACCAAAAACCGTCATCATGTGATCGGCCATGCGAATGCAAACATCAAGTAGTTTGCGTTTGCCCGTCACGTTGTAGTAGGCCACACCCGCCTCAATCATGTGTCCTGCACAATACATCTCATGCTTGTCCATATTGTCCCATCGGTTCTCAAGTCCCGTCAAGGTAAAAAAGGTGTTGATATAGCCATCTTCTTGTTGGGCGGCGGCGAACTTGTCAATCCATTCGTCGCACTTGGCTTCCAATTCAGGATCGGGATTGTTCTTCAACGCATAGGCCATGCCTTCAAGGGCTTTGTACACATCCGAGTCGTCGTAATAGATGCCCGAGTGTTGACCTTCGCCCTTGGCCGCATTCTCGAAATTGCGGATGCGACCCGTCTGGTTCTCAATTTGATCGATACAGACCTTGAGCGTGACCTCCTTGTGGCTTTGCAGGCGAGGCGACCAAAACCCGTCGTCAATCTTCACATTGGAGAAATTCACGGGCGTAATCATCTTCATTGTGGTCTCTTCCTGTTTTTTGCACGATGCAAAACATAGTGTCACCATGACAAACAGGCACAACAATCCCTTAAAACTTTTCATGTTTATTTGATTTTCAATGTTTTACAAATTTGATTTCTGCTTCTCCGCCAAAGCCTTGTCCAAATCCATCAAGAAACCGCGTGTCTTCTCAAGGGTCTCCATGAGGATGACCTTCTCTTCGTATTCGCTGAATTTCTCTTTCAAGGCCACTTTCGCGCCAGCCAAGGTATAGCCTTTCTCCTTCAACAAATGGTAGATGACATGGACATAGCGCACATCGCGCTCAGTGAAAAGGCGGTTGCCTTTCTTGTTCTTGCGCGGACGAAGCACGTCAAATTCCTTCTCCCAATAACGGATCATTGAGGTGTTGACGCCAAACATCGCGGCCACTTCGCCGATGCTGTAGTAGTATTTCCCAGTGGTCTTGTTGTCTTCCATGACTAATCCAATGTTTGTGTAGGTAAGGTTGATTGCTGCAGAATCTGCTCGTATTCCTCAGGGGTCAAGTCGTTGTAAAAGAAATTGATAGGATCGACATGCACATCATTTTTCAGCACCTCATAGTGCAAGTGGACACCTGTCGTCTTTCCCGAATCACCGATATAGCCTATTTTTTGTCCGCGTTTCACCTTCTGGCCTTTCCTGACGGCGGACTTTTGAAGGTGCGCATAGCGGGTCTTGTATCCATAGCCGTGGTCGATGGTCACCATGTTGCCATAGCCCCACTGCGATTTTTCAACATCCGTCACTACGCCGTCGCCCGTGGCATAGGCTTCCGTTCCCAACGCGGCTGAAAAGTCCATGCCGGTATGGAATTTCTCCACCTTATAAATCGGGTCGGGGCGATAGCCATAATAGGAAGAAATATATTTGACCTCCGTCTCTTTCAGCGGGAAAATGGCGGGAATACAGGCCAACATATTCGACTTGTTGCGTGCCATGGCAAACAACGAGTCATACGACACCGATTGGTTATAGAGCTGACTAGCAATCACATCCAGCTTTCGCGCTGCACTTACCACCTGTCCCGAATTGACATAACCATATAAGTCAGCATAACGGTCGGCATCCGAAAAGCCAGAGCGACGCACCGATGTCGGAATCGGATCGGCCTCAAACATGACGCGATACAGATTGTTGTCGCGCTGTTCCATGTCGGTCATCAGAATCTCCAGATTATCGAGTCTGTCATTCAAGACCTCATATTGCAGTTTCATGAACTCCAACTCTCGCGCCTGCATCTTTTCCTTAGGCGACTTGAAAAAGGTGAACAGCAAAAAGGCGAAAGCGAAGGCGACACCGCAAACCACGAGGAAAGTCAACACAAAACGCATGACTTTTTTTGATATCGGAGTATCCAACACCTCATAATCCTGCGTGTTCTGGTTGAAAATATATCGCTTTTGTTTTGCCATAAACCTTCAAAAATAGCCCTAAATAACGTTGAGATTCAAAAACTATTGCGCAAAAATAGAATATTTAACGTAAATTTGCACGTTTTTTTGAAGTATTTTTTAAAGCAATATTACATAACTCACTATAAATGAACGCTTACGAAATCAGAAATAGCTTTTTGGACTTCTTCCGTTCGAAGGAGCACACCATCGTGCCGTCGGCACCCATCGTCGTCAAGAACGACCCAACCTTGATGTTCACCAATGCCGGTATGAACCAATTTAAGGACATCTTTCTGGGCAATCAACCCGCCAAGTGGAAACGTGCCGCCGACACGCAGAAATGCCTCCGCGTTTCAGGCAAGCACAACGACCTTGAGGAAGTGGGACACGACACCTACCACCACACGATGTTCGAGATGCTGGGCAACTGGTCGTTTGGCGACTATTTCAAGAAAGAAGCCATCGCCTACGCATGGGAATACCTCACCGAGGTGGTAAAGATTGACAAGGACAGACTCTATGTCACCGTCTTTGGCGGCGACGAGAAGGATGGTCAACCAGCCGACATGGAAGCCTTTGGCTACTGGAAAGAACACGTCAGCGAAGACCGCATCATCTATGGCAACAAGAAGGACAACTTCTGGGAGATGGGCGAGACGGGGCCTTGCGGTCCTTGCTCTGAAATCCATATCGACCTTCGTGACGATGAAGCCAGAAAACAGATTCCTGGCCGCGACCTCGTCAACATGGACGACCCGCAGGTGATTGAGATTTGGAACCTCGTGTTCATGCAATACAACCGCATGGCTAACGGCCAGCTTGTGGAACTTCCCGCCAAGCACGTCGACACGGGCATGGGTTTTGAGCGTCTGGTGCGTGTGCTGCAAGGCAAGACCTCGAACTACGACACCGATGTGTTCCAACCCATCATCCAAGCCATCGCCAAGATGTCGGGCATCGAATACGGCAAGGCAGAGAAGACCGACGTCGCCATGCGCGTCATTGCCGACCACCTGCGTGCCGTGAGCTTCGCCATCGCCGACGGACAGCTGCCCTCCAACAACGGTGCGGGATATGTCATCCGCCGCGTGTTGCGCCGCGCCGTGCGTTATGGTTTCACCTTCTTGGGCTTTGAGGAACCGTTCGTCTGCAATCTGTTGCCCATCCTCGTGCAACAGATGGAATACAACTTCCCTGAAATCAAGGCACAACAAGAACTTGTAGGTAAGGTCATCCGCGAGGAAGAAGCTGCTTTCCTACGCACCTTAGCCCAAGGCATCAAGCGTTTTGAGGGTTATGTGGAACAACATCCCAAGCAAGACATCGACGGCAACTTCGCTTTCGAACTGTTCGACACCTTCGGCTTCCCCATCGACCTCACCCAACTGATGGCCGCCGAGAAGGGCATCAACGTCGACATGGAAGGCTTCAAGACTAACCTTGAGGAACAAAAGAACCGTTCTCGTAAGGCTGCTGAGAAAGCCAACGGCGACTGGGTGGTGGTGAATGAGAGCGAACAGCCCACAGAGTTCGTCGGCTACACCGACATGAGCTGTGAGAGCCACATCCTGCGTTTCCGCGAGGTGGTGGCCAAGAAGAAGACCCACTTCGAGATCGTCCTCGACAAGACCCCGTTCTATGCCGAGATGGGCGGTGAAGTGGGCGACACCGGCACCCTGACTTCCGAAAACGAGACCATTAAGATTGTGAACACCGTCAAGGAGAACAATCTGGTAATCCATATCACTGAACAACTTCCACAAAATCCTGAGGTGACTTTCACTGCTGCCGTTGACACGGAGCGTCGTCAGCGCATCGCCAACAACCACAGTGCCACCCACTTGATGCACGCTGCCTTGCGACAAGTG
>DAIOUZ010000016.1:8067-16912 GCA_036759285.1 Candidatus Limiplasma sp.
AACAAAAGGGCTCCCTGGTCGACGATCAGCGCCTGCGCTTTGACTTCAGCCACTTCTCCAAGATGACGCCTGAGGAAATCCGTCAAGTGGAGAAGATTGTGAACCAGAAGATTCGCGAGAACATCCCGAATGTGACCTACGCCGAAATCCCAATTGACGAAGCTAAAGCTATGGGAGCCACAGCTTTGTTCGGCGAGAAATACGGCGACAAGGTGCGCGTGGTGGTCTTCGACAAAGACTATTCCATGGAGCTCTGCGGTGGCTGTCACACCAGCGCTACAGGCAACATCGGCATGTTCAAGATTGTTTCGGAAGGCGCCATCGCCGCTGGCATCCGCCGTATCGAAGCCATCACGGGCGAAGCTGTGGAGCAATACCTTGACGAACAACTGGATTTGATTGGACACATCCGCGAGACCATCAAGACGCCCGATCTTGTGAAAGGTGTGACCTCCCTCAGCGAACAAAACTCCGCCTTGAAGAAAGAGGTGGAGCACCTGATGCAGGAGAAAGCCCAAGCCATGGCTGAGCGGCTGCATGAAAAAGCCACCGAGCACGAAGGCTATAAACTCATCCTGGAGACCCTACCATGCTCTGGCGACCAGCTTCGCAACATCGCCTTGATGCTGAAGCAGATGAACGAGAGCACCATTGCCATCCTCGGTTCTATGGCCGAAGGCAAGCCTTCGCTCTGCCTGTTGTTGCCCGAAGCCTTTGCCGATGCCAAGGGTTTGGATGCCACCAAGCTCATCCGCGAGGTGGCCAAGGAAATCCAAGGCGGTGGCGGCGGACAGAAGACGCTCTGTGTGGCCGGCGGCCGCAATGCAGATGGATTGCCTAAGGCGATGCAAATGCTGAAGGAAAAGATTTAAATCCTATTGAATATTGGACTGATATTGTAGGGCTGTCATATTACGACAGCCCTACAAATTTTTAGCCCAAATTTTTTAAAAACGCTATCAGCTTCTGCGTGGCGCGGCCACGATGGCTGATGGCGTTTTTCACTTCGTGGCCCAGCTCGGCGAAGGTTTGATCGTAGCCGTCGGGCTGGAAAATGGGGTCATAGCCGAAGCCTTCGATGCCACGCTGCTGCTCGGTGATTTGTCCATCGCAACGACCTTCGAAATAATAGGATTTCCCATCCAGGTTCAAAGCAATGCAGGTGCGGAAAGCCGCCTTACGGTTGGTCTGTCCTTTCATGGCTGCCAGCATCTTGTCCACGTTGTCCTGGTAGCTGCAATGCTCACCAGCATAACGTGCCGAATACACACCTGGGGCGCCGCCCAAGGCTTCCACCTCAAGGCCTGTGTCGTCGGCGAAACAGTCCACATGAAACTTGTTGGTGACGAAGTCCGCCTTGATCTTGGCGTTGCCTTCGATGGTTTCGGCGTCTTCGACGATATCTTCGTGGCAGCCGATGTCGTCGAGGCTCAGGACCTCATAGAGGCCTTCCATGATTTCGCGCATCTCGCGCAGTTTGTTTTTATTGTTGGTGGCAAAGACTATCTGTTTCATTTTAGATTCAAGATTTAAAATTCAAAATTTAAGATTGAGATTCCCTTGCGGGAATGGAGTGTTATCGTCTGATTATAAAGCGGCGGTTAGTACGAGTTGCATCATCGTGACATCATAAGCCGCCGCAGGAAACACCACAACCGACTTCCATTCCCGAAGGGAATCTCCCAATTAAGGCAAACTCCAGTCAATAGGTTCAATTCCGTTTTGTATCAGATAATTATTCGTTTGCGAGAAATGGTGGCAGCCAAAGAAGCCACGGCTGGCCGACAAGGGTGACGGATGCACCGATTTCAGAATCAAGTGTTTAAACGGGTCAATCAAGGCTTGTTTGGCGATGGCGTAGTTGCCCCAGAGGATGAAAACCAGATGTTCCCTTTGGTCGGAGAGGGCGCGGATAGCGGCATCAGTGAATTGTTCCCAACCGTGATGGGAGTGTGAAGCTGCTTGACCGGCACGCACTGTCAAAGAAGCATTCAGTAACAGCACTCCTTCCCTCGCCCACTTCTCAAGATTGCCCGAACGCGCCATCGGTACACCAAGGTCATCATGCAACTCCTTGAAGATGTTCTGGAGGCTGGGCGGGAATGGCACGCCGTCGGGCACCGAGAATGAAAGCCCATGCGCCTGTCCAGGGCCATGATACGGGTCTTGGCCCAAAATGACCACCTTCACCTTGTCGAAAGGCGTCAGATTGAAAGCGTTGAAAATCAACGGTCCAGGGGGATAGACGGCATATTGCCGCTTCTCGCTCACCAAGAAAGATTTTAAATCAGCAAAGTATGGCGCCTCGAACTGCGGACGCAGCACTTGGTACCAGCTTTCGTCGATATTGGGTTTCTTTACTTCCATACTTCTATCTTATTGTCGGCCCTTCGACAGGCTCAGGGACCTTAGCTTTTAAGTGCCTGAGCTTGTCGCAGGCCCGTTTATCATAAAAAGTTGTGCAAAGATGGTAATAATTCGGGAAAAAATCCGTTATTTTGCAAATCAAATTTCATAGCCATGAAGAGAAAACTTGCCATCGCGCTGCTAATCGCCTTTGTCTCAGGCATTATCATGACTTCTTGCAGGTCAAACTCAACCTGCCCGGCTTACGGCGAATCGCAAAAGTATATCAAGGAGACGCGCTATTAATAAAGGTGTTGGGAGGCATTGCCATGACTGCCCTCAGACGACCTTTGTTGCGTTTGCTCATGTTCACGCTTTTCGGAGCGTGTCCTTTTTTATTGTCAGCACAAAACATTGACATCCAAAGCGAAGACGACAAGCCCGTAGAAGAAAGGCTGGTCTACAACCACCAAAACACTTTCAAACTGGCCATCCATTCCCAAGGCCTTGGCGCAGGTTTCAAGATCGGGAGAATCAAGAGTATTCATGTCACGAAAAACTGGGAAGCGGAGGTGGTTTCGTTGCGCTCGCTCAAGGAGATCAAGACCATGAATATCTCCACCTACAACACGAGGCCTTTCGTTTATGGCAAGTTGAACTATGTTTATGTACTCCGATTTGGTTATGGTGAGGACCGGCGTATCTTCGGCAAACCCTATTGGGGTGGCATCGAGACACGATGGACTTACGAAGCGGGCGCATCCTTGGCCTTGCTCAAACCCTATTATTACTACGCAATCACTTATAAACCCAGCAACGGCAGCTATTACGAAACAGTTGAAGAACAGACCTTCCAGCAAGGCATCGACATCCTCGGCAAGTCTTCCTTCATCAAAGGCATCGAAGAAACCAAAGTTTCTCCCGGTGTCCATGCCTCATTGGGTCTCGGCTTCGACATCGGGAAGTCGCGCACACGGGCACAATCCATCAACGTGGATGCGAAAGTTGAGTATTTCCCCTTGGGTGTTTCCATCATGGACTCTGAACGAAACAAAATGTTGTTCGTCACCTTTATGTTGTCGTACAATTGGGGCTCAAGATTCAACAAGTATTGATATTGAGTTTCTTATGCTCAGTGGCAACACATAAGTGAAAAATTCCGAAAAAAATTTCCTCTTTTTCTTTGCGGCATTCAAAAAAAACGTATTTTTGCAGCCGATTTGGATGTCCAATGGTGTAATGGCAGCACAACTGACTCTGGATCAGTTAGTCTAGGTTCGAATCCTGGTTGGACAACAAAAACCCCTAACTTGTTGATTTCAAGATAGGGGTTTTCTTTTTGTGCTAGATTTACGCCAAAGGCTATTACTGCTTATTTGTTTTCATTCTTGTAGTGCTCAACCAATTCTTCCATCGTCTTGAAGGGCGTTTCATCCAAATCTATCCACACGTCGTTTTCGCAGCGTTGCATCTTCCATCCTGACACTTCTCCGTCAATCATCACAGGCACGACACGTCTGCCGACTCCAGGGCTAAAGCCTTCGCCAATGAGTCCATGATACGCCTCGTTCATCTTCTCGACGATTTCAGACAGGCTTCCTTTTATGGTTTTGTTTGGCATACGTTACAAATTACGTTTATAGGATGATCGACACCTGACTCACAGGCCCAAATGCATCCTGATTCTCGAGGCCAGAATATCGACCACGACAGGGCTTGAGCCGCGCGGTAGAATTATATCGGCGCTGCGTTTGGTAGGTTCGATGAACTGCTGGTGCATGGGCTTGACGAAGGTCTGATAATGACGGAGCACGTCTTCCCATGTGCGACCACGTTCGGCGATGTCGCGGCGGATGATACGCATCAGGCGCTCGTCGCTGTCGGTATCCACAAACACTTTGATATCCATACGCTTGCGAAGCTCTTCCTGGGGCAGCACCATGATGCCTTCCACGATGATGACTTCGGTGGGATGCACGTATATCACCTCCTGCGAACGGGCACAAGTGACATAGGTGTAGATAGGCATCGGGATGGTCTCCCCTTTCTTCAAACGGTCGAGATGGTCGATGAGCAAATCCCATTCGATGGCATCGGGATGGTCGAAGTTAATCCGCTTCTTTTCCTCAGGCGTCTTGTCGCCATTGTCGAAGTAGTAGGCATCCTGTGAAATGACTGATACTGAGTTCTCTGGCAATTGTCTAACCAGTTCCTTAACGACGGTGGTTTTCCCTGAACCTGAGCCGCCTGCGATACCGATGACTAACATAATCTTGAGTTTTAATGGCACAAAGATAGGGGTTTTGTTGATAGGTTTTTGAGCTTGTCGAAAAATTGTTGAATGTCGAATTGTTTAATTGTTGCTCGGTTTTGCTTATTTTTGCACAAAATTTAAAAAATCAAGCAATAATGAACGTCATTAGAAAAGCTTTGGGCACGCTCATGGCCGCCGGCGTAGTGGCCTTGTGCAGCTGTGGTCCCAAATTACCCGAACTCCCCGTTTCAGAAGTCCAACCCTATTTCGGCGATGCCGCCAAGACCAAAGCCATCGACACGGCCTTTTACGAAGTGAAAGACGCCAAAGGCAATAAATTGGGCACCGTGTTGTACTCTTCGCCCTATTCCGACCAGATAAAAGGCTTCAACGGCCCCACACCCTTATTAATTGCGTTGGATGCCGATGGTCGCATCAAGACCGTTGCCTTGTTGGAGAACGAGGAAACTCCACGCTTTGCGCAAAGTGTGGTGGAAGGCGGCCTTTATGAATCTTGGAACGGCCTCACCGTCGAAGAAGCCTTGGACAAGCAAGTGGATGCCGTCAGCGGCGCCACATACACCTCCAATGGCGTGAAAAAGAGCCTCACCGCCCGACTGAAGGCTTACCAAAGACAGTTGAAGAAATAAAATCAATCCTCGGAATCGTCATCTGTAGGGACATCACATACATCGTCTTTCCCTTCCAGCACGATGACGATTTCACCTTTGATGTCCTTTTTGGAAAAATGCTCAATCACCTCCGCCAAGGTACCACGTGCATTTTCCTCGTGAATCTTGGTCAGCTCACGCGAGACACTGACCTTTCTTTCGCTACCACATACTTCCGCCAGTTGCTGCAAAGTCTTCAACAAACGGAACGGGGATTCATAAAGAATGGTCGTGTAAGGATAGGTGGCCACAGCCTGCAACTTGGTCTGACGGCCTTTCTTATGCGGCAGGAATCCCTCGAAAATGAACTTCTCCGCCGGCAGTCCCGAATTGACCAAAGCTGGGACAAACGCCGTAGGGCCTGGCAAGCACTCCACCTCGATGTTGCGTTTCACGCACTCGCGCACCAAGAGGAAACCCGGATCGGAGATGGCTGGCGTACCTGCATCGGTCACCAAGGCTAAGGTCTCCCCCGCCTCAATGCGGTCGGCGATGCGTTCCACCACCTGATGCTCGTTGCGGATATGGAAGGCCGTCATCGGCTTGCTGATGTCCAAGTGACGCAGCAGATTGCCCGAAGTACGCGTATCCTCAGCAAGGATGCCATCTACCTCTTTCAAGATACGGATGGCACGCAACGTGATGTCTTCCAAATTGCCAATCGGCGTGGGGACAAGATAGAGCTTCGACATGGCCTCTATGATTCAAACTTACGCGAAACCAAATCCTTGAGCTTCTGATAGGCCTCATTGCTGCTGTTCCACTGCAACTCGATCTTCAACTCGTTCAGATAAATCATGGCTCCATTCAAGGTCTTCAAGTCATTGAGGTTTTCGATGGACTTGTTATATTTTTCCATGCTTCCTCCAAACAACTCATTGACAAACAAGAACTTGTCATTGATACCTATCGCCGACTTCAAATCGCGGAGCGGATTCTGCTGCAACCTTTCAGCCAATGTCATATCCTCGCCCATCATCTTCTCTCCCAAGGTCTCTGGAGCCGATAATTCAAACTCGGCATCGTCCTGTTCGAAGAAGCCACCCACGGTCTCCGAGGTCTGACGCTCATTTTCAAGCTCAAGATCCACCAGGTTGGGCTCTTCCATCTTGGGCATCTCAAAAGGATTGTCCTGCACCAAGTCCTCGCCATGGATACGGTCGCGCTCAGGAATCTCTTCCTCGG
The DNA here is from genome assembly GCA_036759285.1 of Candidatus Limiplasma sp. GTDB lineage: Bacteria > Bacteroidota > Bacteroidia > Bacteroidales > F082 > Limimorpha. The sequence continues at coordinate 14,524 of DAIOUZ010000016.1, forward strand.
GAATCTCTTCCATGACATGAACAACTTTAGTGGTCTCTATATTCTCACGAGGCTCTTCCACTACCTTATCTTCCTCTTTTTCAGGGAGATCCTCGAAGCGGAAGAAGAAACCATACTCATCCTTAATCGGCATATCCTCAAATGAGGACTTTTCTGTCAACGGTGCTTCAGGCTCAGGGACTTCATTTTGCACAATAGACTCGTTGTCAACCTCTTCTGTAATAGGCGTTACTACTTCGGCAACCAACGGAGCGGTTTCAGGTGCTTCGGACGGGTGTTCCTCCACTGGTTCCACGACCGGTTCCACGATTGGTTCCTCTTGAACGACAAATAACGGTTCCACAGGCTCAGGTGCTTCGATAGGCTCTGGTTCCTTCGTCTCAGTAGGTTCGAGCTCTATTGTTACCGCTGGCTCGGGCGCTTCTATCACCATGGATTCGGGTTCCTCAGTTAGCTCCGTTTCAGGCTCCGATTCCGGTGTTTTCTCTTCATCCTCTTCTTTCATCATATCACCGAAAAGACCCGAAAAAGCCTCTGCGTCGAAAGGAAGGTCTTCCTCATCACCCATCTCGCCCACATTAATTGAACAAAGCATATCGTATAGGGTATGTGTGCGGTTCATCAAAACATCCAAATCGAGTAATTCGGGGGCTTTCTCGTTTCTCAAAAGGTAATTGACTTGCTGATATAATAAGCTGATTTCGTGCTTGATAGCAACCAATTTTTCTTTTTGGTTCTCAAAATTGTCGTTCATATAGGATTTATATTTATTTTTGTTGCTTGCGTGCTTCACAATGACGCAGCTAAATTACAAATATTCTTAATCGATTGAGCATGTTCCTGGAAAAAGATTCTCATAATAAAACGCAAGGATGGATTGAAGTGATTTGCGGCTCCATGTTCTCGGGCAAAACCGAAGAACTAATCCGCCGTTTGAAACGCGCCAAAATCGCCAAACTGAAGGTGGAAATCTTCAAGCCTGGAGTGGACACACGCTACAGCGAGGAGGACGTGGTGTCGCATAATGCCACCGCCTTGCATTCCATCCCCGTGGAAAGTGCCAACGAGATTCTTTTCTATGCCACCGACGTGGATGTCATCGGTATCGACGAAGCACAATTCCTTGACGACGAGCTGCCTAACGTATGCCAGCAGCTAGCCAACCAAGGCGTGAGAGTCATCATTGCGGGCTTGGACATGGACTTCATGGGCAATCCTTTTGGCCCTATGCCTAAACTAATGGCCATCGCCGAAGATGTGACCAAGGTACATGCCATCTGTGTGCGTTGCGGCAGTCCAGCACAGTACTCGCACCGCACCATCGCCGGTGACAAATTGGTGGTTTTGGGCGAGACAGAAAGTTACGAACCGCTTTGTCGCGCATGTTATTTGAAGGCGCGACAAGAACGCGATGAACAACGTGAATCGGCAGAAACGAATTGAAGCGATTCGTTCAAAATCATTTCCTCCTATAAAAACACCGTGTCTATAGAATCATTTTTCTGCAGTTCCTCTCCCTCTGTCTCCTCATTTTCACCAAGTCGAAGCCACGATAGACGTATGGTACGGTCTCTTCAATGTAGGGATACAGTTTCGACTGCTCCCGCACCTCGGGTTTCACCACCCCAATCAGCTGGAAATTGTTGAGCACCATCACAAAAATGCTGCACAATAACACACCCTTGGCCACACCGAAAACAGCCCCTCCCAATTTGTTGAAAAAGCTCAAGTTCATGGCTTTAATCAAATTGGTTACCGCCCTGCCAATCAGGTTGACGAGAATCACCAACAAGATGAACGTCAGCACAAAAGCGATGGTGTCAAGATGTTTGGGGTTGACTTCCACGAATTCCTGCAAGTGTGATGCAGTAAATTCGGAGAAATGCATGGCTCCGTATATGCCAATGGCGAAGGCCAACAAGGTGACGACCTCGATGATAAGTCCTTTGCGGAAGCCCTTGAAACCAAAGAGGAAAAGGACGATAGCTATGATAATGTCTAAGTAGTTCATTTTTTGTAATGCGGAATACAGAATTATGAATGCGGAATGCAGAATCGATTTCATTCAGCATTCTGCATCCATCATTCATCATTTTGAATAATATAATATCATTCGTTCAATAGCGCGTTGGCAAACAGGGCAGAAGTCGTGGCCTTTGAAAGTCTTCATAAGGCAGTCCATGTGGGGACTATACATGCCCTTCGGCTCGTAGCCGCCACCTTCAAACACGCCGATGGTTTGTTCGTATTTCGGTTCACGCGGAGTGGGAACGGGCGTTTTCTTGTTCAACATGTCGCCCCATTTGTTGCTGAAGTCGACCATCGTGGTGATGTTAGGCTCCCAAGGCTCGACAGCGAGGTTATACATGTGGTCGTAACCCGTCTCGTC
>DAIOUZ010000016.1:16922-26421 GCA_036759285.1 Candidatus Limiplasma sp.
ATACTCGTCGGCGAGGCCCGCGAAGCCGTGACCAAACTCGTGGATGATGACATCGGAAGAGTAATTGTTGCTGGCCGCGCTGGAACAGTAGAAATTGTAAATGCCGCCACCGCCGTATTTCTCCGTGTTGACGAGGATATAAATCTGGTCGTAAGGCACTTGCCCCGCGAGGTCGCGGATGTCGCGGTTGTCGGTGCTCATGCAATAGCGCTCGGAGTCGAAAGTCCAGAAGCTGAAGCGCATGACGGTGTTTTTATAGACATGGTCGCCAGGCATGGTGCAGCCCGACTCCACGGATGGTGCCATCACGCCACGGATGTTGAAACTCTCACGATAGCGGTCGTAAGGTGCATAGCTGAATAGGCTCTCCACAAAGAAGTCACAATCCTTGACGAACTTCCCCATCTCGGCCTGCGTGTAGCCTTCGGGAAGTATCACGATGTCAACGGCTTTAGTGTAGTCTTTGTTGCCAATCCAAGCATCGTAAACGGGCAAATTGAGGTTGTCGTAATTGCGGATGAAATAATCGTCGGGGTTGACGGTAAGGCGCATCCCTTCAACGAGCTCGCCTTCCCAGGTCTTGCGGCACAAAACAATGTCAATCTTCACCTTGGGAAAAGGCACGATGACCGATTCCTCAAAGCTTTTGGTAAGCTTCAAAGCCTCCGGCGTGGTAGTCCATTCGCCGTAAAGATTCTGGTAACCTTTGGAAAACAACAGCTTATCCGTCCTTGACTCAAACACCTTGACGATGTAATTGCCGAACTCCAAAGTATCGATAAGGTTGGTTTTGGAGCCGCTCCAATAAGGTTCGTGAATCAGTTCCTTGAGGGAAAAACTGGTTTCTTTGCTGTTGCCCGTGAGACAATAGTCGACACGAAGGGAGGACTCGGCAAAATAAGTATCAAACTGGGCCCATGCCATTATCGGGAGGAGGGCAAACAAAAGGATAAAAGTCTTTTTCATATTGTGAGAATTTCCCACAAAAGTATGTATTTTTTCTATATCCGTGTTATATCGCATTCAGTTTTTATTTCACGCAGGTTCAAAGCAGGCTTTAGAAAGCATGTCATTCCTTGCGGAGGATTGCAGGGACCGGACTCTATGGTTTCTAAAGCCATCCGAAAAAGTCATACTTCTTTAACCGCTTCCCATAGATTCCAATCGCACTTATCCCTGCTCGGAATGACATGGGAGGCTAACTATAATATTGGAATCTGACTTTAACTAAAAATTACTATTTTTGCACCAAAACTCATTATATGACCAAACCCTTGCTATCCGTCAAAAGCCTCCGCGTTGCCTTTTCCCGCGACGGAGAATGGGCCGAAGCCGTACATGGCATTGACCTTGACGTATTTGCAGGGCGTACGTTAGGGCTTGTCGGCGAGTCGGGCTCGGGCAAATCGGTGAGTTCGTTGGCTGTGATGCGTCTGCTCAATGAGAAGATGAGTCGCATCGAGGCCGACAGCATACAAATCGAAGGCGAGGAAATCAAAGACTTCAGCGAAAAACAGATGGCTGAGGTGCGCGGCAAGCGTATTGCCATGATTTTTCAGGAGCCGATGACTTCACTGAATCCGGTCTACAAATGTGGCTATCAGGTATCGGAGATGATTTTGCAACATGAGGGGGAATCAGCCCTTCGACTTTTCGACAAGCTCAAGGAACACAAGGCTCAGGGACCTAAACCCGTAAGCAAAAAAGAAGCCAAGGAGCGCGTCATCAGCCTCTTCAAACAGGTGATGCTGCCCCGCCCTGAGGCCATCTACGACAGCTATCCCCATGAACTCTCAGGCGGACAAAAACAGCGTGTGATGATTGCTATGGCCATCGCCTGCAACCCCAAACTGCTCATCGCTGATGAGCCAACCACCGCTTTGGATGTCACCGTTCAGTTGGAAATCCTCAAGCTGCTGCGCAAGCTGCAAGTCGAAACAGGCATGGGCATGATTTTCATCACCCACGACCTCGGAGTGGTGGCCGAAATCGCTGACGACGTAGCCGTTATGCATAATGGAGAAATTTTGGAACGTGGCACGGTCCAGCAGATTCTCAACCATCCGCAACATCCTTACACACAAGGCCTTTTGGCCTGCCGTCCACCGATGAATGTGCGCTTGAAACGCCTGCCCATCGTCAAAGAGTTCCTCGACGGACAATGGAAAGGTGGCAAGGAGCAGATCCTGCACGACTTACAAATCACCACTGAAGAACGGCAGGACCATCTCAAGCAACTCTATAGTCAGCAACCGCTTTTGAAGGTGGAAGGTCTGAAGACTTGGTATCCCCTACGCAAGGGCGTTTTCAGCCGCGTCTATGACCATGTGAAGGCCGTCGATGATGTAAGCCTCGAAGTCTACGAAGGCGAAACCTTAGGCTTGGTGGGTGAGTCGGGTTGCGGCAAGACCACCTTGGGGCGCTCCATCCTTAGGTTGGCTGAGCCTACAGGCGGCAAGGTCTGGTTTGACGGCATTGAGGTAACAGCCTTGAAAGGTCAAGCCTTGCGCGACTTCCGCAAGCATGCCCAGATCGTGTTTCAAGACCCCTACTCTTCCCTCAACCCACGCATTACTATTGGTGAGGCTATCGCTGAACCTATGCGGGTGCATGGCATACATTGTCGTGGACAGCGTCCCGCAGTCCAAAACGAGGACAAATTGCGAGACGCAATTTGCGACAATGAGATACGAGATGCTGTTTGCGACTTGTTGGAGCAAGTGGGCTTGCAAGCCGAACATTATGACCGCTATCCACATGAGTTCTCCGGCGGACAGCGCCAGCGCATCTGCATTGCACGCGCCTTGGCGGTGAACCCACGCTTGGTCATCTGCGACGAGTCGGTGTCGGCTTTGGATGTCTCGGTGCAGGCACAAGTGTTGAACCTGCTGAACCGACTGAAAGAAGAAAGAAACCTCACCTATATCTTCATCTCCCACGACCTCAGCGTGGTGCGCTTCATGAGCGACCGTGTGTTGGTGATGTATAACGGCAAGCCCGTAGAAATAAACGAAGCGGATGCCCTCTTCGAACATCCGCTTAACGCTTATACACAAAAACTGATTGATGCCCTCCCAGGGAGGAAACATCATTTCAGTAACACTTGAGGTCCCATGTTGAAATAAATGTCGGTGGGGATGCCAGCGGCATTCACACGGTCGAGGTCGGCCTGCAATTCAGGCTTAATCACGCTCATCTCGCCCATCCAGGCCTTGGTGGCTTCATAGTCACCGTCGCCTTGGTGCATGAGGATATCGCCAGCGAGTTTCTCCACAGCCACTTTCATCTTCTCAAAGTCGATGGCATAACGGCCTTCTTCGTTACGAGTGAAAGCACCTTCGTTCTGGAAGTAGTTGAAGGTAAGCATATTGGCCTTACCGTGGGCGCTGGCGGCGCCGAAACGCACCGAGCGGAAGATGCCCGCCATGAAGGTGGTGTAGTTGTCTTCCATCGTGGTGTTGGTGTACACACCCATCTCAGAGAGTTTGGTCACCAAGTAGAGGCCCAAAACGTCGGCTTTGGCTTCCTCAAGGGCATTGTACTGATTGCCAAGGGCTTCACGGACGGTACCCTTGCCAGTGATGGTGTTCTTGATGCCCATGCCGTGGGCGGTCTCGTGGAACATCACGTTGGCGAAGAAAGCGTCAAACTTGATGTTTTCCATCGATTCTGGGGTCATCAACTCTTTAGCAATGGGCTCAAGGATCTTATCGAACTTGGCTTGCATGGAGTTCTTCAGCTGGAGCTTGCGGGTACCGCGTTGCAGTTGCACACGCTCGTCGTTGGGCAGGTTGATGGCGATGGTCTTACTGTTGGCGTTGCAGTCACCAGCATAGTAGACAGCATCGTAAGCGGCCAGATCGACATCGGAGCCAGGCACTTCTTTCTTATACTTCTCAGGCACAGGCAGTTGTTTCTGCAACTCCGGCACAAAGGCAGCATAACGGGCCAGTTGCTTGGTCCATTCCTGGTCTTTGATGAGGATGAAGGCTTCGTGTGAGGCCTTGATGCCATAACGGGCATCGGTGTAATTCTCGATAGGGCCAATCACCATGTCAACATTGTTGTTGCGCACATCCATCCACTGCATGTCGCTCTCAAGGTAATCATCGGTGCGGAGAGCCTTGGCGCGAAGGCGGAGGTATTCAGCAAACTCCTCATCGCCAGCCAGTTCAGAGGCATCGTCCAACAATGAGGCAGCCTTCTTGATTTGTTCGGCGAAGTAGTCATGATACCAAACGCACTTCAAGGCACCATTCTCGTCGCGAACAATCACGGTGTATTGGCTCGTCTTGTTCGGGTCGTCTAAAGCATTCCATTCCTCTTCGGTCATGTCGACAGGATAGAATTGGGCACCGGCAGGTTTCGGGCCAATACCTTCCACGAAGGGTTTGTTGCCATCAAGGCCATCCCAAGGACCATAGGCGATAGTAGCCAACTTCTTGATGTCGGCATTGTCGCCGATTTTGGTCATCAGTTCGTCCTTGTCGCCGTAGTTCTCTCTCCAGAAGAGGCCGTCCATGATGTCGGCGGCTTCGAAGAGCAGCTGCAGCATTTCTTTTTCGTTGTCACTGAGGTGACTGATGTCGGTCGTCAAAGTATATTCGGCATACTTGTCCGACAGATGTGTGGTTTCTTCTTGAACAGGTTCTTGCACTGGTTCAGGCTTTTTGTTGTCGCAAGAGGTGGCCACCAATGCCACGACTGCAATGATTGCTAAGTACTTGATTTTCATTATTATTTGGTTTAATTAATAAAACTGTCTCTTCCTTTGAGTTTCCCTGCGGAATGGAAAGACGTTTGTTGTGTAAACTGCGGCGGTAGGTCACATTTCCAGACCGTAGTCGTTACAAACCGCCGCATATTAGCAGGTGAAGCTACTCCATTCCCGAAGGGAATCTCCTATTATCAGCACCCAATGGCCCTAGAAATCACCAAACGGAGGATTTCAGAGGTGCCTTCGCCGATTTGCAGGATGCGTTGGTCGCGATAGAAGCGCTCCATGTCGAACTCCTTCAGCAGGCCGTGACCGCCCATCACCTGAACCGCCTTGTCGCAGACCTCGGCGGCTACTTCAGAGCAATACAGCTTGGCCATTGCCGCTTCCTTACCGAAGGGACGATGTTGGTCTTTCAGCCAGCAGGCACGATAGAGCAAACCTCTTGCCGCATCGATCTTCATGGCCATGTCTGCCAACTTGAAGCTCACTGCCTGGAACTTGCACACAGGCTTGCCAAACTGCACGCGCTTCTTGGAATAAGCCAAAGCCATCTCATAGGCACCTTGTGCACAGCCTAGTCCCATCGCGCCGATGGAAAGACGACCCGAATCCAAAGTGGCGAGCATGATGTGGGAACCTTCGCCTGGCTTGCCGAGGATGCAATCTTCAGGCAGGCGCACATCGTTGAAAACCAGCTTGCCCGTGTTGGAAGCGCGCCACATCATTTTATCGTGCATGGGGGTCTGGGTGTAACCTTCGCGCTTGTTTTCCACCAACAAGGCCGTGAATTCCGGCTTGCCATCCTTCTCGCCCGAGACTGCCTGCACGGTAGTACCCAAACTGATGGGGGTAGCGCTGTTGGTGATGAAAATCTTGGAGCCGTTGAGATGCCAATACGTACCGTCAAACTGGGCGGTAGTCTTGGTGCCGCGCGAGTCGCTGCCAGCGTCTTCCTCAGTCAGGCCAAAGCCCCAGAGGCGGTCTTTGCAGAGTTGCGGCAGATATTTGCGCTTCTGCTCCTCGGTACCGTAGTCCTTGATGGGACCAATACCCAAGGAGTTGTCGGCGGCGATGGTGGCAGCGGTGGAGCCGTCCACGCGGGCCAGTTCCTCCACAGCAATGATATAGCTCAGATTGTCGAGTCCTTGGCCGCCGTATTCTTTCGGGACGGTCATGCCCAACAAGCCTTGTTCAGCCATTTTGAGGGTCAGGCCGACATCGAAATGCTGGTCTTCGTCGTTTTCGCGAGCTACGGGTTTCACTTCCTGTTCGGCGAAGTCGCGCACCCGCTGGCGGAGGGCTTCCTGTTCTTTCGTGAGGTCGAAGTTCATATTGTTTACTATTTTATTCTCAAGTCGGCATTTCGACAGGCTCAACGGCCTTAGGTCCCTGAGCTTGTCGAAGGGTCATAATAGATTATTCTAACTCTATTAATTGCAGTTTATTATCCACCATCTGGCCTTCTTCAACAAAAATCCGTTTCACCTTGGCCTTTCCGGCGGCAACGATATTGTTCTCCATCTTCATGGCTTCCACCACCATCATGATCATGCCCTCATTCACTTCATCACCCTCTTTGACATTGATTTTCACCACCTTGCCAGGCATGGGTGACACCAAACGCGACTTGTCGTTCACCGTTTCCTTGCAGGCATAATCCAAGGTATCGTTCAGTTGGTCGGTGCGGAAGCAAGTGAAGTTCAAGCCATGGAAGTTGACGATGGTCTTCTGCTCCTCGTTGACCGAGCAATACACCGTCTCCGTACGGCCGTTCAGCATGATTTTCAGCTGGTTGTTCTCGTATTGGATAAACTCCACCTTAAAAGGAGTCTCGCCAACCGTTCCTTTGATCTTTCCCGCCTCGGCATCACTAATGGAGATGGGCACCTTCTTGCCTTCCACATCCACCGTCAGTTGCATGTGGTAACGCCAATAGCCGATTTCCTCCCAGACGTTTTCCGTATGATGTTCAAATTGCCTCTTGCAGCAATCAAAGAGCAGGAAGGAGACCGCTATATCATTGACATTCAAGTTGTCCCGACTTTCTTTCAAAGCCTTCAACAGCTCTTCCTGATGCGAAGCGCAGAAGCCCGTGTCTATCTTGTTTTCATCAAAATCCGCGTTTTTGATCACCTCCCAGAGGTAAGCCTTATTGGTGGTCAGTCCTTGTATGATGAACTGTTTGAGTGCATTTTGGGCAGTCTCAATCGCCGCCTGACGGTCTTTCGCATGACAAACCAGTTTGGCGATCATCGGGTCGTAAGCTTCTGAAATTGAGCACGGACTGTCGATGCTGCTGTCGACACGAGAACCACGAATCTGCGGCTCGTGATAAGCCGTCACCTTGCCAGGCGTGGGCAGGAATTTATTTTCGGGATTCTCGGCATAGATACGCAGTTCGATGGCATGACCTTGAGGTTGGATGGCCTCTTGCGTCCAGCCCATTTCCTTACCTCTCGCGATTCGGATTTGCTCCTCCACAATGTCGATGCCCGTACGCATCTCGGTGACTGGATGTTCCACCTGAATGCGCGTGTTGATTTCCAAGAAATAGAAATTCAAGTCCTTGTCGACCAAAAACTCCACCGTCCCAGCGTTGCGATAGCCGATGGCTTTGCATAGCTTGACCGCGGTTTCACACAGCTGCTGACGTTTTTCCTCAGTCAAAGTAGGAGAAGGCGACTCCTCTATGATTTTCTGATAACGGCGTTGTATGGTACACTCACGTTCATGCAGGTGAATCACGTTTTTATGATGGTCGGCCAAGACCTGAACCTCTATATGTCGCGGATTTTCAATGTATTGCTCGACAAACACAGTTCCGTCAGCGAAATACTTCTCCGCCTCTCGCGAGGCACGTTCCAGTTCCTCCTTCAAGTCTTCTTTCCTACTGACGATGTGCATACCTTTGCCGCCACCACCTGCAGCCGCCTTGATCAACACAGGATAAGGCAACTCGGAAGATTGCTTCAAAATCTCTTCCTTGCTTCCCGTGAGGCCAAAGGTAACCGGAATGCCTTCCTTTATGGCAATGTTTCTGGCCGCAATCTTATTGCCCATCAAACGAATCACTTCCGCGTCAGGGCCGATGAAAATCAGGTTGTTGGAGGCACACGCCTCGGCCAACTCAGGATTCTCCGATAGGAAGCCATAACCAGGATGGATGGCATCGGCACCTGCATCCAAAGCGGCATCAATGATTTTCTGGATATTGAGGTAGGTATCTTTCAACATGCCGTCGCCAAGAGGATAGGCCTCATCAGCCATGCGACGATGCAATGCATTGGCATCGTTATCGGCAAAGACCGCCACGGAGGCGATATGCAACCTACGTAACGTCTTGATAATCCGCACTGCAATCTCGCCACGGTTAGCAACCAGCACTTTATTGATTCTTTTGCTGTTCATTTTTTCAACAAATAACACCGCAAAATTACTCTTTTTCTACACAAAACAAAACTATTTCATTCCATTTGCTCATAATCGCGTGCCAAACCGCCTTGCGAGGTCTCCTTATAGAGCGAAGGTATGTCTTTACCCGTTTCTTTCATCGTCTCCACCACCTTGTCGAACGACACACGATGGCGACCATCGGAGAAGGTGGAATAGATGTTGGAATCCAAGGCACGGGCAGCGGCATAGGCATTGCGCTCGATGCAGGGAATTTGCACCAAGCCGCACACCGGGTCACAAGTCATGCCCAGGTGATGCTCCAAAGCCATCTCGGCAGCGTATTCAATCTGTGCCGGACTACCACCAAAGAGCTGGTTGGCAGCAGCGGCAGCCATGGCACAAGCCACGCCCACCTCGCCTTGACAGCCCACTTCAGCCCCCGAGATGGAGGCATTGGTGCGCACGATGTTGCCCACCAAACCGGCAGTCACCAAGGCGCGAATGATACGTTGTTCCGAGAACTCATAACTCTTCGAGAGATGATAAAGTACGGCAGGCATCACACCGCAGGAGCCACACGTCGGTGCCGTGACGATGCGTCCGCCCGAAGCATTCTCCTCGGAGACCGCCAAGGCATAAGAATACACCAAGCCACGGCTCCGCAAGGTATGCGTAAATCCCGATGCCTTGATATGGTACATGGCGGCCTTGCGGCTCAGGTTGAGCGGTCCGGGTAGTACGCCTTCGGCCTGCAAGCCACGCTCAACGGCGGCTCTCATCACTTCCCACACCTCTTTCAGATAGTCCTCAATCTCCTGTCGGTTCTCGTATTCGTAGACATATTCCCAATAGGTCCTGCCCCGTTTCTCGCACCAGTCGAGGATGTCGGTCATTTTGGAGAGCGGATAGATGTCGAGCTGTTCGCTCTGTTTGCCTTCTTCGGCCAAATTGCCACCCCCGATACTGAAGACCGTCCACTCCCCCACCAGTTCCTTGGCTTCGTCGAAAGCCTTGAACAGCATTCCGTTGGGATGGAAAGGCAGTACGATGTCGGTTGAGGATGGCCCAATCCGTCATGTGGCCTTTGCCTGTGGCGGCAAGGCTGCCATACAGCGTCACCTCGAAGGAGGCGGCATCAGGATAACGTTCGTTGAAGATAGCGGCGGCCTTTTGCGGGCCCATGGTGTGGCTGCTTGACGGGCCAACACCTATTTTGTAAATGTCCTTTATTGTTTTCATGGCGCAAAAATAAAGCATAAAACAACGATTGTTGAAAAAAATCGAAAATTTTTCGCAAAATCGTTTGGTGGATTGAAAATTGTTGTATTTTTGCAGCCGCAAATGAGGGGCATTAGCTCAGTTGGCTAGAGCGCTTGCATGGCATGC
>DAIOUZ010000017.1:0-14855 GCA_036759285.1 Candidatus Limiplasma sp.
ATTTCACCGGTATCGTGAGAGACAAGTTGGGCCGCAAGATGTCCAAGTCGTTGGGCAACTCCCCCGACCCGATTGAGCTTATCGACAAATTCGGTGCCGATGGTGTGCGCATGGGCATGATGCTCAGCGCCCCTGCCGGCAACGACATCCTCTTCGACGAGGCCCTCTGCGAACAAGGCCGTAACTTCTGCAACAAGATTTGGAACGCTTTGCGTCTGGTGAAAGGCTGGAATGTGGACGAAAACGCCGCCCAACCTGAGGCCGCCAAGATGGCCGTCAAGTGGTTTGAGGCTCGCTTCAACCAGGTGTTGGCCGAGACCAACGACAACATCGACAAATACCGCCTGAGCGATGCCTTGATGGGCATCTACAAACTCACTTGGGACGACTTCTGCTCATGGTACCTCGAGATGGTGAAGGCTCCGCAAGGCCAGGGCATCGACCCCGTGACCTACGCCGCCACCATCAAGTTTTTCGAGAACCTGATGCTCCTGTTGCACCCCTTCATGCCATTTATCACCGAGGAGATTTGGCACGCCATCGCCGAGCGCAAGGAGGGTGATGACATCATCATTGCTCAGCAACCAAAGCTTCAAGCCGTTGATAAGGCTATCCTGAAACAATTTGAGTTTACCCAAGAAGTCATCAATAATGTCCGCAAGGTGCGTTCTGACAAGAACATCGCCTTCCGCGACGCCATCCAACTCGTGGTGAAGGGCACGGCCAACAAGGACTTCGACTGCGTGATTACCAAGCTCTGCAATGTGAGCGAAGTTAGCTATGTGGCCGAGGCTCCCGCTGGTGCCTTCGGCTTCATCGTGGGCAGCACCGAGTTCTTCGTGCCGCTCACTGACAGCGTCGATGTGGAGGCCGAAATCAAGAAACTCGAAGAGGAACTGAAATACGCCCAAGGCTTCCTGAAGAGCGTTGAGGCCAAGCTCTCCAACGAACGCTTCGTTAGCGGTGCTCCTGCCGCCGTTGTCGACAAAGAACGCAAGAAGAAAGCCGATGCTGAGGCCAAGATTGCTGTGATTGAGCAGCAGTTGGCGGGGCTGAGGAAATGATTTCCAACTAAATAAAAAGAATCGGGCTTCATCTGTGGTTGGTGAAGCCCGATTTGCATACTCCTCAAGCCGATTGCGAGTCGTATTATCAGAGTATATGCAACAAAAACTTACGATTCTTTGTCAAAAGATCAAAACTCTACTACGAAAACCTTTCTAGGATCCACTATCAAATTTGATAATGATCGTTTACACAGATTAAGAATATCTTCATTTGTGATTTCCTTTTTCCGAATAATCCTTCTCATTTCCTGTCCTTCTCTTGTCACTTCTACAATTACTTTTGCAACTGCTTCATTCTCTTTGATTTGATCGTTTTCACAAACCTCACTATCATACACATAATAGATGTACAATTGGGGTAAGTCATAAGGAATAGGCTCTAACTTTAATTTAAGTTTCATAACAGATATGTATTTGTGTTTGAATAATATTCTATCAAGCAAAGAATCTCAGCCTTAATACACCTACATTTGGCTATCAAAGCTTTTTATAATGCAAATTTACGGAATTATGACAATATAGGAAAGGAGACGAAGCAGATTTTGTCACAAAACAATAAAGTCTCTATCACAAAGTCCGATTTCTCACAGCGGTAACCTTTTGGGTTTGGACACTGACATCAACCGTAGCCGCCCAATCACTTAACACTCCTCTTATTTTATATGTTCTCGTGTATTGGGTTTCGTTAATTAAGGTGCTTTGTGTATGGTTCTTTACCAAGCCCTCTGGTGTACCTATGAGTATTTTCCCTTCATCAAGCAAAGCATCAACATACTGTTTCCCATACTTTTGATATAATGATTGCCTTTCTTTTTCTATCTTTTCTCGGGCTTCCTTCTCAAAATCCTTCACCTTGCCGTCTAGTGTCACATATTGTTTCAGAGTATTATCATATAATACCCCTTCATTATCCGTAATTGTTAAAACATGATTTGTTTTCGGGTCGATAAAACTATAAAACGATCCCTTCCTTGGAGTTATGATTTGTGTTACACCAAGTACATCTTTATATGTTAATCTCTCAAATTTGGCAACATTTGTCAAACCCGAATATTTTCCATTTGTAAACTCATCGCTAATGATAGTGACGCTATCTGATGAAGGAGGAATAATCGCTCCTATTTCAAACGTGGATAATTCATGAGCATGTGTCATCGAAACACACATCATTGCAACAATGATAAGGATAATTTTCTTCATACAAACTTACACTAATTCGTGGCGTGCGCAACTTTTTGTTGGCGGATTCCCGAACGCCAAATTGTTTGATATGTTGAGAAACACAAAGAAAGAAGCGCGGGAATCAACTCTTGCTTATCCCGCTATCGAGGCTCTCGCATTGCCCATTACGAAAGATAAGCAATGCATCAGCCCACGCTTGGTAGAATATTATTTTTCAACAATATACACCATAATGGATATTGACCATTGCATTATCGCGTCGTAATGAGAATTTGCGAGATTCCGATAGCCGCGAACAAACGCCAGTTCAGCGTCTTTTCAATATGTCCGTCACCCGACATTCATCGAATGACGGTGCAAATATAAGGAAAATGGTTGCGGATGCGGTATGGAAAGGAAAAAGTTTTCAAAAAAGTATTTCCGTAGAAAATCCAAAGATAAGTTGCGCAACGATGGAGCTAATAGAGACGGTACTGCAACGGCTCTACAAGTATCATCCATGCCGCGAAAGTAAATAATCATAGAGCATCGATGGAGACAGTACAATAGGATGCTCAAGCTCCGATTCTATGAAATCTTTGTCACCAGAAAGAATTATGTCTACATTATGGAAAAGGGCATCGCTTAAAACAGGAATGTCTTTTGCATCACGCAAATTACCAGTTTCTACCGGGGAACTCCCACAAAACACAAAAGGTAATTCGTGGTATAACGAATAAACCTCCTCTGACTTTTCTTTCCATTTCATTTCGAGTATTGCCTTAAACTCGGCATCCACATAATCAGACACTAAGAGTTCGTGACTGCTTTCAAAAAGCATATTCATCAGGGCTCCTGCTTTGCCACCAAAGACAAAAGCCGACACCAACACATTCGTGTCGATTAGTATGCGCATGAGGCTACCCTTTCACGCCTAAATCCAGCCAAATCCTCAAGCATCTCGTTCTCAGAAGCCCATCCTTTATCCTCAACGAACATGCCTTGTATTCTTTCAAGTACGTCCTTGGCTGATGCACTCTTATCATTAGCCGTTTCATTTTGCTGCCTAAGCCGCATCAGTTTTAGCAAATACTCCATCACATAGAGTTGTTCAGCGTATGACAGTCCTGCCAACTGGTTTTCAAATATTTTCATCTCTACTGCCGACATAATTCTTCCTTTTTATTATCAAAATGCAAAGATACATAACTTTTATCACACACACCTCATGTTTAAACAAATCATGCAAATAAACGGGCTTCATCATTACTTACTAAGCCCGTTTATTTTTGCAATAAAATTGTCCAAATTTGTAGTTCAACTACAAAGTTGGACAATTGTTTCAGAACTCCTTTCTATCATTTGCAGCCCTCGCAGCCACCATCGCAGCTGCCACCGCAACCTGCGCAACCGCCAGCGCTAAAGTCCTCATCAGTGGACTCGCGCACGTCGAGGATTTCACCCGAGAAATGGAGGTGCTTGCCCGCCATATCGTGGTTGAAGTCCATCTTCACGTGGTTGTCGCCAATCTCGCGGACAACACCCATGATGGGGCGACCATCAGAGGTCTGCATCATCAATTGGGCGCCCACTTTCACCATGTCCATCAGGACATCGTTTTGCATGAACATCTTTTTGTCGAGGTCCATCACGTAGGCCTCGTCGCGCTCGCCGTAGCCCTCTTCGGGGGTCAGGTGGAAGGCGTAATGGTCGCCGGGCTCCTTGCCCATCAGGTTCTCCTCAAACTTGGGCAACAGCTGGTGCATACCGAAGATGCACACAAAGGGGTTCTCTTTCGTGGTCTCCTGCAAGATGGGACCATTTTCGTCGTTCTCACGCAAGACGTAGGTCATGGTGACAACAGCTTGATCTTGAATTTTCATAAAACGTTAATATTAAAAGATTTAAAATTTAAAATTCAAAATTTAGTTTCCCCTTCGGGGAATGGAGTTTACTCCTTTTGGTTTTGCGGCGGCTTCAAGCAGCATCAAAATCGTCAAATCCCTATGCCGCCGCTCTAAATAACGTTTCCTTCTTCCATTCCCCGCAGGGGAATCTCCCTCTCTTCTCATCAATAACTTCCAAACATTTTCCGTAACAACCATTCGATGGCGGCCAGGCCAATGAGGACGAAGAAAATCCATTTGGAATGGATCAAGTCCTCGAAACGGCTTTCGTGATGCTCAACAGAGGTAATGCGCGTGTCGTTGCGCAGATCCGTGGCCAATTGGTCGAGTTGTCGGGCAGTATAGCAATTTCCATTAGTCAGGCGAGCCAAGGTGCGCATACGGTCGATGTCGGCGGTGAGTTGCTGTGCCTCGATGCCGATAGCGACCACGCTGAAGGTGCCGCTTACACTGATATGCCGCTCTCCCATCTGCGCCTGCACCTTATAGACATAAAGGCCTTCGGGCAGCAAACCTGCGTTCAGTTCGTAGTCGTGGTCGCGCTTCGAGAAGGTGTAGTCGTAGGTCTCGCCCGTCAACTTGTTCTCTATCTGAATTGTCATATCAGGGTCTGTGACCAACTCATTATTGGGGTTGCGTAACTCGGCAGTGATGATGATAGGCTCGTTGCTGTAATAAGTCTCCTTGGCATAAACGGCCGAGCCGTCGTTGGCCGACATCAGCAGGTATTTCAGCGACTTGGAGAACATCTCGTCGAACACGTCGTGGTTCTTGTTCTGGTAATACTCGAACAACCGCCAACGCCACACATTGGTGCCAAACAAGAAGGTCATCTTGCGCCCGTCTTGAGCGAAACTCAACAATGGCAATCCCGATTTGATACCCATCACCTCCTGCAAGAGCAGGTCGTCGTGCGACTTCAAGGCATTGATTTCCACATGCGGCATGGCCAATGGCGGGTATTTTGCAATGAGTTGTTCCGACTTCGAGTCGAAGGTAAAGGTTGAGAAGGCCGTGTTTTGGTGCGCCTTGACATCCAATTGGGTGTTGGTCGCACCGGAATGCAAGGCAAAGACATTCTGCATCTTATTCAACATATCGCGGTCGGTGTCGTTGCCGATGATGAAAAAGACGGGGAGTTTTACATTCTTGTCCAACTGGGCTTTCAAGGCGTTGAAATCCATACGTGCCGAGGGCACCTGATGCAGGATGACCAGGTCGTAATTGCTGAACTCTGGCAGAGGCTCTTTCCCGAAGCAGAAATCCACCTCATAGTTGTCGTTGAGCACACTTCGCAATGCACCCAGATCGGGATGCGGCGAGGCCGCCACACACAGCAGTTTGTATTTTTGGTCGAGCACCTCGACATAGATATGCCGCACGTTGTTCAGCAGTTGTTCCTCCTCAACGATGCCACTCACCTCGATGTCGATGGCCATCACGCCTTTCTTGGTAGCGTCGAGCATGAAGTCGATTTCCTTGGAGAAACGGTTGGACGGAATCTCAATGTCGCGCTTCTCAATAAGATTTCCACTTTCCTTGAGGGTCAGTTGGGCTTTGCGTCCAGCCAAATCGTGGGCGGCCACCGTCACGCGGACAGGGAAGGTCGCGCCGAGCGACACTACCTTATTATAATGCACATCGCGGACGGCGAGGTCGGGATAGGCCACCGTGTCGCCCAAGACCACGGTATGGATGGGATACGGAAAGTTCTCGGCCAGCAGTTCCGGCTCGAAGCCACGGTTGTAGATGCCATCGGAGAAGAGCAGCACCGCGCCAACATTGCGCTTGTAGTAACGGCGGTCAAGGGTGTTCAGCAGCGAGGAAAGGTCGGTGAGTTGGTCGGAGAAATCGAGTTGCTCGAAATCGCGGACTTCCTCGCCAAAAAGGTATTCATCGACTTGAAAATCAGCGTTCAATTCCTTTCGGAAGGCTTCAAACTGCGTCTGATAGTCGTTTTTGTAGAAGGCCGAATCCTTGCAAAGGACAACGGACGAAGAGTTATCATGCGCAAGGATAATTGTCGGAGTCTCCACCGAGCTGAACTTCTGCCTTATCAGCGGGTTGAAAAGCAGCAAAACCACCAAGCCAACCATCAGCGTTCGCAGTGCAAACAATATGATTGTCAAGACTTTTCCATAGTGTTGCTTCTTGTTTCGGAAATACAATACTGTGGCCGCTGCTACACCTGCCAGCAGCGATACGATTAACATCCATATTGGGATTCCGATGGTCATTTATTGCGCAGATAAGGGTGCAAAGATAGGGAATTTTCGGGAAAGTAATGATACGGATTACAATTCCAACCAAACTAGAGAACACATTCCCTTTTAATAGTATATTATGCAAATACCTATCGTTTCTGAAGAGTGTCTCGAATTCTATATATTATTGCTTTATCAACAGTGGTATCAAATTTTCTGGCAAATATTTTCTCTGAATGAAAAAGTGTGTCAAAGTCTTCAATTCTAAAAGTGTATGGTTCACCTCGTTTCCAATCTGTGTATCTTAAATCGTTGTCAATAATGCTATTGACACGTGATGAATTAATAAGAATTGTCTGTAAAAAAATTTCATCAGCGCAAAGTGTAAATTTAAAATACTTTCTGTATTTTTTATATTCATATACAACATAGCGAGCAGTTTCGTGCGTTATACTAAACCAATTAGACCCTTTTTGAAACTCTACTTTCGAATTTTTAGTTCTACAAATATTTAGTTTTTTTTGCAGTTTTAAATGTTTGTTTTGTAACCATCGTAATTTTAAAGAAAAACCATCATTATTCCTTCCAATGAAATTTTGGAACATATAATAGTAGTTCAATTTATACATATAACTTTTGGAAAGGTTTTGAATATGTTTTCTTCCCAGATACACAAAATCATTTCCGTAATGTTGCAAAAAAAATGCATGTATTTCATCTTGTGTTTTTAGAGGCAAGTCCATACCCGAAATTAAATGATAATATGCATGAGGTGTTTTTGTAGATTCAACTAATAACTTTAACTCTACTTTTATTTGTGAATCTCCACCCCAACTAACCCGCATAGGTTTGATGAAAAACAATTTGGATTTCTTAACGTGATGTCTAATTTCATCTATTGAATATCCATTAGCTTTTTTATCAATATGCAGATATATATCATTTCTTTCATCGTCCAACAATTCCAAAAGTATTACTAACTGATCAAAGTTCGTATGACACATAACTAAATATGCATGTTTGTCCAACATGATTTTACCCTCCTATTTCTTTTGAATCCTAATAAACATTTTCAAAGAATTGAATTATGATTTGATTTCATAAAAACAATCGTATGATCTCCACCGAGCTGAACTTCTGCCGAATCAGCGGGTTGAAGAGCAGCAACACCACCAAGCCCACCATCAGTGTTCGCAGTGCAAACAAAATGATTGTCAATGCTTTGCCGTAGTGTTGTTTCTTGTTTCGGACATACAACACCGTGGCCGCTGATAGACCAGCCAGCAGCGCCAAGGTTAACATCCAGATGGGGATTCCGATGTTCATTTTGAGTGGTTAAGAGGTGCAAAAGTAGGAAAAAAACCGCAATCGTCAGTCTTTCTTCGGCACGATTTTCCAATAGCCGTTTTTCGACGAGCCCACCCATTCTATATCGTATTGCTCGCGCAACTTGTCAATGTCACGGCGAATGGTGCGCTCCGTCACTTTCAGTTTTATGGCCATCTCTTCGGCACTGATATGGATATTGGCGAACATCAGTTGAAGCACTTTTAGGATTCTCGGCACCTTTTTCACACCCTTGTTTTGAGTGACATTTTGGGTGACATTTTGGGTGACATTTTTTCGATAAATAACTACTCTAAAGTCTTCATCCTGAATAAATTCCGGCGACTTAAGCCCTGCGTTTTCACATGCAGCAACCAAGTCGGTAGTTCCTGTTCCCATTCGCTCAATATAACCAGCGAGATAAATCGGGTTGGCCAATACGGGATTAGGGGGCAATGAGGAATGAAGTTGCTTCAATTTTGCTGGCGACAAACCGAAAGGCAACGAGCCAAGGTTCCACACCTCCAAACGGTCGCGGAAAAGCATAACTTGAACGCTGCCGTTGCTTGCATAGTCGCGATGTGTCACGGCGTTGACAATAGCCTCGGTGACGGCTTCAATGGGAATCTCATATTTCACCTCAGTAGCGGCAGAACTGTGTCGAGGCGCGACATGGGCATCAATGTGCGACAAGACAAATCCGACGGCTTGATCAATCATCTCGAAAACGCTCCCGTGAAAACTTGATATGAAAGGATGGGTTTGGTCATTACATTGGTGGGGAACACGGCACACTTCACTTCAGAGGTGATGAAAAACTTTTGGGGGTCTTTGGCAAACAACAACAAAGCCGCATTGGTAAGTTCTCCTGATTCCGAAGTCAAGTTGAGATGTGTCAGTATTTGGGGAATATTATCGGGAGTGTAAGGGATAGGGAAGTTGCGCTTCGCTTTGGCTAAATTGACGAAGAACCGTACTTTTTCGGGGTCAACGTCATCCATTGTGGCTTGACGGTTGAGGGTAGTATCAAAAGGCAGCAAGCGGAGGTATTCTTTCTCCTCAAGATATCTGACCAACGAAGCGTAAACCGCGCTTCGCAGTTCCTCATAGTTGGAGAACGACTTCCTGACCACATCTTGCTCGGCTTTAGCAATAAGGGCTTTTTCTTTCGTATGGCGCGAATCGGCCTGTTTGATGAAAATCAAGCGGTGACGATGATTTAAAGAAGCTGTGTCGTATTCACGCTCGGTAGGAGAAATACCATAATCGTCCTCGTATCCATATTGTTCGCCGAACAAGCCCAAATAGATGTCGCATTGGGCGGCTTCTGTCAGATAGGCTTGTTGCGCAATAAGGTCGATAGCAGGAAGTTCCTCGAAGATAAAGGGGACAAAGAAACGCCCCAGAAGGGCGTCTTCCCTGATATATCGGCAAAGAAGCTGACGCTCATCCGCAAACTCACGCTGCACACTACTGATAAAAACCTTGATGTTGGGCATACTTTTCTTACAACAAATGGTAATTGCTGCAAAAGTAAGAAAAAATCTCCAAATCTGCTTTGCTTTTCCATTTTCTTCGCAAAGCACATCCCCGGAACCATAGTATTGATATGCTATTTCATTCCCAAAATCCTACCAGCCACCTCCTCTGGATGGTCCACAAGCAGTTGTCCGTGATTCATTTTTGGAAAGACCTCCATATGGGCATCAGGGCATAGTTGAAGCAGATGCTCGGCCTGTGGCTTAGCCACGAAAGCTTCCTTAGTACCGTACCAATAATGGATATCTGCCCCATGAATGGATTCCAGTTTATGGGTATAGACATCCTTGTAGCCGTCTCGCACTGCCTTTCCTTTCCCGTATGGCCACACTTTCTTGCATTCATCCAACAGCACATCGAAATAGTGCGAATGGAACACGAATTTCCAGAAACCCGTGCAATGATAACAGGTCCAAACATTGAGACTCTGGTAATATCGAATCGAGTTCACGCTCCACTTGGGAAGGGGCAACAACGGTGCCGCGTCCATAATGGCATGGTCAACCACGATTTCGTTCCGTTCCATGATTCGGGACAGTATCTTTCCACCCAAAGAGAGACCGTAGGCAACGTCCAGATGCCCGTTCAAATTTTCCCGAACATATTGAGTCGCCTGAACAGCCTGGTCATCGACTGATGTAAACTGAGACTCCTGACCGAGCAGAAACCCGTCAATTCCAACCGCAACAATGTAGAATTTGTCTTTCAGCAGCTCTATCAGCGGCAGGAATATCTCGTAGGATACCCCTAATCCAGGTATCAGCAGTAGACTCTGATTCTCTTTATTTCCGTATGTGTTGAATGTCATAGTATCGTGTTTATATAATTGGAATTCAGCAGTCCAGCAGTGCCCCTATTGTCCGCTCATAGTCGCCATCAATTAGCGCAACTCGTTCTCCAGCCCGTCGAAAGCCTTCAATATATTTCCGATTATCTTCTTTCAGGCTGTCAATAGTACAATCGTCGTCATTCAGCCTTGATTCAATATCAGAGGAATGTTCCTTTATCTCCTTGAAATGCATCTCAATATAGTTGTCTGTCATTGCGAGGCAAATGAAGCGAATGGAAGACAGATATTGCTCATCAAAATCGTTCCTCCAATCGAACGGGATATAACAACCCTCTACAATCAGATGCTGCCCATTTTCTACCGCCGTCTTGATCATCTCCCGAACAATCGGCCACAGATAATCGGTTAGGGCATCATCGTCCTCTGGTGTGAGACACGTATTCCCACTGCGAATCAAGCCCATCTTCAAATGGTCGATGGACAAATACGGATACTTGTACTTTTCAAGCAGCCGCTGGACAAGAAGTGTTTTCCCCGTGTGGGATGCGCCCGTTATCAATATAATCATAGTCTTGCCTTTATCTCGTTTTTGACTTTTTCCAAATCGTCACATGAAAGGATGGGCATCAAGCTTTCTATCTCCTCAATGCTTTTATCCCACCATTTGAATTTGAGCAACAATTCGATCAAGTCATCGCCAAAGCGTTTTCTGACCACACGACAAGGATTGCCAACAGCAACCGAATAAGGTGGAATGTCCTTGGCCACGACCGAGTTTGCACCGATAATGGCTCCGTCGCCGATATGCACACCGGGCATCACGGTTACATTCTGACCTATCCAAACATCATTGCCAACAATGGTATCACCTTTCAATGGCAGTTCATCTTTCACTGGAGCAATCGCCGACCCCCAATCTCCACCCATAATGTAAAAGGGATAGGTGGTCACGCCGTCCATCCTGTGATTGGCTCCGTTCATGACAAACTCCACGCCTTTGGCAATAGCGCAGAACTTGCCAATAATCAATCTGTCACCGATGAAATCATAGAAGTGGGTGACGTGTTTCTCAAACTGGTCTGCACCATCCACATCATCATAATAGGTATAGTCTCCGATAATGATACGCGGATTTTTCACTACGTTTTTGATGTAGCAAAGGCTCGGAATCTTCGGATTCGGGAATGCCTCGTTGGGATTAGGCCTATTCATATTTTTTATATCATTGCATTGTTTGACTTCCTTGTTTCACTTTATCATAATTGTCAGTATCTATCACCATAGAGTTTGCGGGCTTCTGCTGTCCACTTGCAAATAAAGCCTGTTTTCGCATCCGTATAAGCATCTCTGTTATGCTCGTACTTTTTCCACAATCCCAACTTCAATATTTCATACTCTTTCGCAATTTGCGGATGCTCGTTCAGATAATCTCTAAAATACAGTTCGTCATTGTCACCCACATACCTGAGATGGGCATGATAGACTTTATCTGCAAACCCTTCCTTCGTATATCCCTTGTTGAATGAAATCCTGCTTTTCTCGGTGGACATTCTGATAAAACCATTCCGTTCCATCGCATGTGCCACTGCTTCAATGTCTTGGTTATATGGTATTTCAATTAGCACGTCAACAATGTCTTTCGCCCATATTCCTTTTATCGCTGTGCTACCGATATGGCTAATCCTTTCAATAGAATAGTCATTTAATGCCTTTTTCAGAAAAGACGCTATCTCGTCGTAATATCTAACCCACTTTTCATCGGGCTCAATGAGAAATATAGGGAACAGTTCCCATAGTTCTTCCAAGGTCATTTCGGATAGTTCTTTTCCCATAATTTTCCTATCAAACTCTGATTTATTGTTTTAAGATAGTGTATTATCGAATTAATTCATACCTGTCACTATAAACCTTACGAGCCTAAAAGGTCCAAACTATTGAGGTTTTCTTTTGGTCTTTATTGTAAATGACCCATCAGCGTTTTTGGCAATCTCCGTTTCAGTATTTTTCAAAATTGCAACCAATCCTAATATTAGTACAACACCTAGTCCAACTAAAGCCACAAGTACTACACCTGTAATATCCATACCCGTTTTCTCATCCATTTCCTGCTCTATCTCTTTCTGGTGACGAGTAATAAATTTCAGGGCTGCTTGCATTTTTGCTGTTCCTGGATAAATGCACATAAACTCATTATTAATCGCATCTTGAACATCGTTCTTGGAGTAGACAATGTAGATTGTTTTACCGTTATAATAAGCCTCATGAGCATGGTTCTTAAAAGCGGTTACAAAATCTTCAGATGAGTTAATTGTTATCATGATTAGTAGTATTGAAGATTGAACAATGGTTTTAATCGCTACAAAATTAGTGTTTTATTGCTTTGCATGATGCAGTTTATATCAATTTATTGTTTCAGGAAAAGTCCCCAAAAATAAGAAAAAAGTCTATTTTTGCGGAAAATTTGAGCCATGCAAACGCTTTCGGTCGTCATCATCACCCTCAACGAGGAACAGAAGATAGGGCAATGCCTTGATTCTGTGAAGGATATAGCCGACGAAATCATCGTCGTAGACAGCCATTCCACCGATGCGACCGAGGCCATCTGTGACCGCTACGACGTGCAGTTCTTCTCGCAAGACTGGCTCGGCTATTCCGACCAGAAAAACCTCGCCGACGACCTCGCCACCTGCGACCTCATCTTCTCCATCGATGCCGACGAGGCACTCTCCGACGAATTGAAGCAGTCCATCGCCGAACTCAAGGAAAAGGAAATCGCCGAAAATGAGGTCTTTGCCATGAACCGCCTCAACAACTATTGCGGAAAGTGGATCAAACGCTGTGGCCTTTATCCCGAAACAAAGATCCGCATCTGGCGGCGTGGCTTCGCCCAATGGGAAGGAATTATTCATGAGTGGCTGAACTACAAGAGCGAGCCGAAGAAGACCTTATTGCGCGGCGATCTGCTTCACTATTCCTGGGACACACCAGAGGCCTTTCGCAAGCAATTGTTTCACTTCGCGGAACTGGGCGCACAGTCATATTATGAGCGTGGCAAGAAGACAGGGCTCCTACCCTATCTGTTTAGCCCGAGCATCAATTTCATTCGTACCTATATTATGAAAGGTGGCTTCCTCGAAGGCAAGACAGGACTTTACATCTGCCGCACGATGGCGCAAGCCAATAGACACAAATACAATTTGTTAAGAGAAAAAATCAAGCAAAATGGAAATACAATTTGAAGAAGAAGTGGAGCGCACTGTTGCGGTACTGAAGGCTGGAAAAACCATCCTCTACCCCACCGACACCATTTGGGGCGTGGGCTGCGATGCTACCAACAGCCGTGCCTGCGAACGCGTATACGAGGTGAAGAAACGTCCCGCCAATAAGAGCCTCATCATCTTAGTGGACTCGGCGGAGCGGCTGAAAGACTATGTAGTAAACGTGCCACCCATCGCCTACGACCTTATCGCACACGCTTCCAACCCCTTAAGCATCGTCTTCGCCCAAAGCAAGAACCTCGCAAGGAACATTTCCGCCGACAAGTCGGTGTGTATCCGCGTGGTGGACAACGAGTTCTGTAAAGAAGTCATCCGCCGCCTCGGAAAGCCCATCACCTCTACCTCGGCCAACCTCTCGGGACAGCCTTCGGCCATGACTTTCGCTGACATCAGTGAGGAAATCAAGAATTCGGTCGACTATGTGGTGCAGCTTTATCACGACAGCTTCGCCAAGCCCAAGTGTTCCACTATCATCAAGCTCAACGAGGACAACACGTTTGATATTTTGAGGCAATGATTCGCTCTTTTTTATTACCTTTGCACTCCTAAAACATCATTTTAACCCATGAAATCTTTGAAAATGTTTTTCCTGGCTATTGCTTGCCTCTATGCGATGGCAGCAACAGCTCAGCAGCCCCAATCGAAGACGCAGATGAACGCCCAAAAACTGGCCACAACACTTTACCTCATCGAAAACTTTTATGTCGACACGGCCAATACCGACAAAGTGACGGAAGACGCCATCATCGCAGCACTGAAAGAGCTCGACCCGCACTCGGCTTACATCTCGAAAAAGGATGTGGAGAAGGCCAACGAGCCACTTGTGGGCAGCTTCGAAGGCATCGGCGTGACCTTTCAGCTCATCCGTGACACCATCACCGTCATTAGTCCTACAGCAGGTGGCCCTTCAGAAAAAGTTGGCATCATGGCTGGCGACCAGTTCATCAAGATTGATGGCGAGGAAGCCGTTGGCAAGAAGGTCGACAACGAATACGTGCAGAAGCACCTGCGCGGCAAGAAAGGCACCAAAGTCACCGTGAGTGTGAAGCGTGGCAACGAACCCGAACTCCTTGATTTTGAGATTATCCGCGACAAAATCCCGCTGAACAGCATCAATGCATCCTATATGCTTGACAAGCATGTCGGCTACATCAAACTCGACCGCTTCGCACAAGAGTCGACACAAGAGTTCAAGGAGGCCTTCGCCAAGTTGCAAGCCCAAGGCATGGAATCGCTCATCTTCGACCTGCGTGGCAACACAGGCGGCTATCTTAACACCGCCATCGAGCTTGTCGACCAATTCCTCACTGAAAACCAACTCATCGTCTTCACCGAAGGTATCCATTCACCCTACCAGGAATGGCGCTGCACGAAAGATGGGCTTTACACTGCCGGAAAACTAGTTGTCCTGATCGACGAAGGCTCAGCCTCAGCCAGCGAGATTCTTTCGGGTGCCATCCAAGACCATGACCGCGGTGTGGTCATCGGTCGCCGTTCGTTCGGCAAAGGCTTAGTACAGAGACCTTTCAACCTGCCAGATGGCGCGCAAATCCGTCTCACTACCTCACGCTACCACACACCTT
>DAIOUZ010000017.1:14865-24629 GCA_036759285.1 Candidatus Limiplasma sp.
GAGATGACCAAGCGCCTCGAGCATGGTGAATACTACCATGCCGATAGCATCCACTTCCCTGATTCCCTGAAGTTTAAGACCGATGGCGGCCGCACCGTCTACGGTGGGGGTGGCATCATGCCCGATCTTTTCATACCCGTCGACACGGCATACAACAGCAAGCTTTACACCAATCTCGTCCGCAAAGGCGCCCTCAACCGTTTCACCACCGACTACGGCCTCAAGCATCGTGATGAAATCAAGGCACAATATGGAGATTTCGACAATTACAACAAGACTTTCACAGTTGGCCAAGACCTCATCAACGGACTGAAAGTTGCCGCCGAGGAAGCGGCGGAATCGGAGCAGTAACGCACCAAGACCGCCGCTGAAGACGCCAAAGTGGAATGGAACGACGAACAATTCAAACGCTCCGAGAAATTCCTACTTCTCCAGATAAAGGCCTTAATTGCCCGCAATGTTTGGGAAACACAAGAATATTACCGCGTGATGGCCTCCGAAGACGCGGGCGTGAAAAAAGCCCTCGAAATCCTCGGCAACGACAAGGAATACAAACGAATTTTAAAATAACCAACTCATGAAAAAGACGAGTTTACTCATAGCGGCTGTTGGTTTGCTCATCAGTGTACAAGCCTTCGGCCAGGGGCGCATTGATTTTGGGAAGGCATCCTCTACGCAACAATGCGTCAACGTTTCGGATAACGGCTTTACCGCCACTTTCTCTTTCAACAATCTGATTGCCAACGAAGTGCAAACAGAGAAAGGCATGTTTTCCAACATCACCATGGAAGGCACTTACCCTTCGGGCAACATTGGCGAACCTTCGCTTCCCGCTGTCCACCAACTGATTGCTGTGCCGATTGGGACACAAAACGCCAGTGCAAAAGTGGTTAGCTATTCGATTACCGAATATAAGCTCAGCGACTTCGGCATCGGCAGGCTCATGCCTCAACAACCCTCGGTCAGAAAAAACCAAAAGCCCGAGGATATCCAGTTTGCATACAACGAAAAAGCCTATGCCTCAAAAGATTATACCCAACGCAACCTTGTCGATTTTGAGATTCGCGGCACCATGCGCGGCATCCAAGTCGGCTCGCTGACCATCAATCCTGTGACTTACAATCCCGCTAAGGGTAGTGTCATGGTTTACAACGACATCGTGGTGGAAATCAGCTATGGAACGTATGACAAAGCCACTGCCTACAACGAGTTTGCCCGTACGTTCAGTCCTTATTTTGCAGGCATTTACGACATGATGTTCAACTGGCGCGACGACGTGTACGACGAGCACCCAGACCTATGGCAAACCCCCGTGAAGATGCTCGTCATCGCCGACCGCATGTTTGAGGAAACCATGCAGGAATGGATTGCTTGGAAGACCATCAAAGGATTCTACCTGGACGTGTATTACACCGACCAAATCGGCAACACCGCCTCGGCCATCCGCAGTTTCATCCAAGAGGAATACGCCAAAGACGCGCCCACCTTCGTCATCATCTTCGGCGACAAGGATCAAGTGGCCGCTAGCGCCATCGGCAGCCATAGCGAATGCGTCACTGACCTGTATTATTCGAGTGTCGATGACGACGACTTCCCCGACATCTACCACAGCCGCATGTGTGCTGAAACTATCGAGCAAATGCAGAACATCATCGCTAAAACATTGCTGTATGAGCGTTACGAATTCCCCGACCCCACCTATTTAAATAATGTGCTGCTCGTGGCCGGTTGGGACGACTACTTCTGCGAATACATCGGGGCACCGTCTATCCAATATGGCTTGAATTATTATTACAACACTGAGCATGGTTACGACGAGATTTATGCCTATCTTGGTCGACCTTATGACGACCCCTACGCATGCCTTAACACAGGAGTCAACTTTGCCAACTACACCGCCCACGGCTACAACCAAGGGTGGGGCGAGCCTAACCTCGACAACAACGACGTCCCCAACATGACCAACATCGGCAAACCTTTCCTCGCGATGGGCAACTGCTGCAGTGCCGCCAACTGGGGCATCAGTAGCACCTGCTTCGGCGAGGCCATGATTCGTACCAACGAAGCCGCCGCCTACGCTTATATCGGTTCCTGCCCAAGCACTTACTGGTATGAGGACTACTATTTCACCGTCGGGGCCACCAACATTTTCGGACAAGCACCCACATACGAGGAATCATCAATGGGCATTTACGATGCCGTTTGGGTGAATGACCGCTTCAACACCGTGGCTTCTATGCCTTTTATCGGTAACCTCGCCGTGTGCTATGCACATGCCCGCAGCGCTCATAGAGACGACATCGACACCTACTATTGGCAAGCCTACCACACCCTTGGCGACGGCTCCATCATACCTTACCGCGTGCAACCCACCGAGAACGAAGTCAGCCACATGGCCGTCTTCGCCATGGGAGCAAACAGCTTTGAAATCAGTGCCTTGCCTGGCTCATATGTGGCCGTCAGCAAAGATGGCGAACTGCACGGTGCGGGTCTCGTCGACGAGAGTGGTGTCATCCTCCTCGACATCGAGCCTGTCACCACGAGCGGCGAAGTAACGATTTGCGTCACTGGCCTTGACAAGATTCCGTATATTGCCAACATCCCCGCTGTCGTGCTCGAAGGGCCTTTCATCGCCATCGACAGTTACACGCCTAGCCAAGCCCATGTCGGCGACGAAACCACGATGAGTATCACCTTCAAAAACGTCGGCACCGAAGCTATCGGTGGCATGACCACTGTGAGCTTGACTTGCGAAAACAACGATTTGACCCTGCTCAACAGTACCGCCACTTTTGAGAGCCTTGAACCCGAGGAAAGCATCACCATCGATGGCTTCAGTTACAGCATCGCGGAAGGCGTGGCCGACCGCACCAATTTTGTCCTTCACAGCACCGCCACTTGCGGCAGCGAGGTTTGGGAAGGCAAGGTTGTGATTACGGCCCACGAAGCCAAGCTAGAATACGAAAACATGGCCTGGGCGGGCGGATTCGTCCCCGGCGAGACCGTGAGCGTGGTGGCCTATTTTGTGAATACGGGCCATTACCGCGCCACCAATGCTGTGGCAAGCATCGCTAGCACAAGCGAATACATCACCTTTGAGAGCGAAACCGTTGAAATCGGCACCGTCGACCCTGAAGGCGAAGCCGTTTGCGGGTTCAATGTCATCATTAGTCCCGACTGTCCCGAGACGGAAATCCTTCCGCTCAACTTCACGCTTACCTCCGACG
Source organism: Candidatus Limiplasma sp. (assembly GCA_036759285.1). GTDB lineage: Bacteria > Bacteroidota > Bacteroidia > Bacteroidales > F082 > Limimorpha. The sequence goes on from DAIOUZ010000017.1 coordinate 18,093, forward strand.
GTGGCCTCATTGCCGAGGGTAATGGGATGTTGCGCAACGCATGCAACGTTGTTTTTGAATTGAACGACACATACGGTGATGGCTGGAACGATGCCTACCTGACCGTCAGCTTCGATGACGGTACGCCTTCCGAAAGCCTCACCTTCACCGATGGCAACTTTGCATCCTATACCCTCGAAATCGGCAACCATGTGCATGTCAGCCTCTCGTGGACTCCTGGTGGATGGGACGGCGAGGTCAGCTTCGTGGTGCGCTACGAAGACGGTGAAGTCATCTACCAGCACGGTCCTGACCCACAAGCGGGTTTGCTTTACGAGTTCGACTGCAACTGCCAATTCAGTACCGAAATGCTCACCCCCGTCGAAAACCTAAGTGCCACAGTGGAAGGCTACCAAATCATCCTCGATTGGGAAACCTCGGCCAACCCGATTCGATTTGTCGTCTATCGGAATGGGATTGAAATAGGCGAGACCACGGAGACCACTTTCACCGACGAGGTAGGCTCGGAGATGATATACACTTATTGTATACGAGCCGAATACGCTGACGGTCTCTCTCTCCCCGAATGTGTCCAAGTGGAATTTTTCGACGGTTTGGAAGAAAACGGCTCTTCGACGGGCTCAGGGATCTTTGAGGTTTATCCCAACCCAGTCAATAACACGTTGAATATCAATGCAGGAAACACGGAGTTTGCCTTCGTTTTATTCAACGGCATGGGTCAAGCAGTGGTCAAAGGCAATGCTCACGGAACTGTCCAAGTCAGCGTGGAGAACTTGGCCAAAGGCATTTACTTCCTGCACGTCACGTCTAACCAGCAAATTCGCGTGGAAAAAATCGTTGTTGAATAATCTTCATGTTTTTCATCAAAGCATGAAAATAATTGCTATTTTTGCAGTTTAATATCTACATCGTTGCAGAAATCATTTAACAAATTAAATATCAACTAATTAAATCCAAGAAATGAAGAAATTTCGTTTACTTAGCGCAGCATTCCTGATGATGGGTTTGCTGTTTGGCACGCAAGTGATGGCTCAGCACATCGAACTTGGCGTGGCCAAGTCGGCACAAACCTGTGCCAAAGTAACTGACGAAGGCTTCACGGCCTCTTTCTCCTTCAGCAGCATTGACGCCACTGAAGTCAACACTGAAAAAGGTGTGTTTTCGGACATCACGATGGACGGCACCTATCCTACCGGCAATGTGGGCGATCCCTCACTGCCCGCTGCTCACCAGCTGATTGCCGTGCCTTTCGGTGCAAAGATTGCCTCTTTGGAAGTGAAGAGCTACACCACGACCACCTACGATCTCGCTGACTACGGCATCAAGACTGTGATGCCTCAGCAGCCTTCCGTCCGCAAAGACCAAAAGCCTGAGGATGTGAAGTTTGTTTACAACGAGAAGGCTTACGCTGCCAAGTCGTTCAGCCAGCGTCCCATCGCCACCATGGAGATTAAAGGCACCATGCGCGGCATCCAAGTTGGTTCGCTGACCATCAACCCCGTGCAGTATAACCCCTCCACCAACAGCATCATGGTTTACAATGACATCGAGATTGAAGTGCGCTACGACAACTACGACAAATCCACTGCCTACAACGAGTTTGCCCGTACGTTCAGTCCCTATTTCGCCACCGTTTACAAGACCATCTTCAACTGGCGCGACGATGTGTACGACCAACACCCCGACCTCTGGCAATGCCCTGTGAAGATGCTCGTCATCGCTGACCGTATGTTTGAAGAATGCATGCAGGAATGGCTTGAATGGAAGACCATGAAGGGCTTCTATCTGGACGTGAACTTCACCGACGAAATAGGCACCAACGCTGCTGCCATCCGTAGCTTCATCCAAGGCAAGTATGCAGAAGACGCTCCCACCTTTGTCATCATCTTCGGCGACAAGAACCAAGTGCCTGCCAGTGCTACAGGTAGCGAGTCTCACTGCGTTACCGACTTGCAATACATGAGCGTCGACAACGATGACTATCCGGACATTTACCACAGCCGTATGTGTGCCGAGAACGTCAATCAGATGACGAACATCATCACCAAGACCCTTTGGTACGAAAAAGTGCAATTCGAATCACCCACTCGCGATATCAGCTATCTCGGCAACGTGTTGCTCATCGCAGGTTGGGACAGCAGCTGGAATCCCAAAGTCGGCAAGCCCACCATCCAATACGCAATGGAATACTATTATAATACCGAACACGGTTTCAATAATGTATACTATTGGCTTGGTCAACCTTACACTGGTTGCTATGCACCGTTGAATACTGGTGTCGGCTTTGTGAACTACACTGCCCATGGTTCCAACTCCGGTTGGGCCGATCCGAGCCTTAATGTCAACGACGTGAACAACCTCACAAACGTGAATATGCCTTTCCTCGCCATGGGTAACTGCTGCGAGGCCGCCGACTGGGGTATCAACAGCACCTGTTTCGGTGAAGCTATGATTCGTAACAACCTTGCAGCCGCATACGCCTACATTGGATCTTGCCCCAGCACATATTGGTATGAAGACTACTACTTCGGCGTGGGCGCCACCAACGTAATGAACCAAATGCCCACATACGAACAAACTGCTTACGGTTGCTATGACGCCATTTGGAACGACGATGAATTCAACTGTGTCTCCGCCATCCCGTTCATCGGCAACCTCGCCGTTTGCTATGCCCATGCCAATGGCTACCAAGGCAGCGTTTCCGACAAGTACTATTGGCAATCCTACCATACCTTGGGTGACGGCCCCGTTATGCCTTTCCGCGTGATTCCTACAACCAATAATGTCAGCCACATGGCCATCTTCCCCATCGGCATGTCCACCTATGAAGTGAGCGCCGATCCTGGTTCCTACGTTGCCATCAGCAAGGACGGTGTGCTTCACGGCGTCGGTTTGGTTGGTGAAAGCGGCACCATCGAAGTTGAGGTCGAACCCATCACCAGCGGTGGCGACGTCACCATCTGCGTGACTGGCCTCGACAAGATTCCTTATATCAACATAGTTCCCGCTGCTGCTCTTGAAGGGCCATACGTCTCCGTTGACAGCTACACGCCCGCCAATGTTCATGTCGGCGATGAATCATCGATGAACATCACCTTTAAGAACGTTGGCACCCAAGCCACCAACGGCACCACCAACGTCACGCTGAGCTGCGAGAGCGATGAAGTCACCATCCTCAATGGCACCGGTTCGTTCGAGAGCCTCGCTCCTGAAGCCACTGTCCAACTGAGCGGCTTCACTTACAGAATCGCTGAAGGCGTGGCCGACGGCACCAGATTCACCATCAAGACCACTGCCGTTTGCGGCACCGATACTTGGGAAGGCAAGACCATCATCACTGCCGGTGAAGCCGTGTTGGATTTCAGCGGCATGGGCAGCGCAGGCGGATTTGTCCCTGGCGAGACCCTCACCGTAACAGCTATGTTCAAGAATAGTGGTCACTACATGGCCACCAACGCCATCGCCAGCATCGCTTCGACAAGCCAATATGTCAGCATTGAAAACGACACTTACGAAGTGGGTACCATCGACCCGACAGGTGTTGCCACTTGCGTGTTCAACATCACTGTGTCAGCCAACTGCCCCTTGACCGAGACCCTGCCTCTGACCTTCACCTTGAATGCCGACGGTGGTCTTGTTGCTGAAGGTGCCGGTGTCATCAAGAACGCTTGTAATGTTGTCTTTGAACTCTCCGACTCCTACGGCGATGGTTGGAACGGCGCCAGCTTGACCGTTAGCTTCGACGATGGCACACCTTCGCAAAACATGACCATCGCTAGCGGTAACAGCTCTGCCACCTACACCGTTGAAATCGGTAATGGTGTCCATGTCACCCTCAACTGGACTAGTGGCAGCTGGGACAGCGAGTGTTCGTTCGTCGTCCGTTACGAAGATGGTGATGTGATTTACAACTGCACTTCCGTCCACAGCGGTCTGCTTTATGAATTCGACTGCAACTGCGGTAGCGGTGCTCCCGTTGGCTCTTACAACCCCGTTGAGAACCTGCAAGCTGAAGCTTCCAACACGAGTGTCACTCTGACTTGGGATGCTCCTCAAGGTGCCATCAACTACATCATTTACCGCAACGGTATCGAAATCGGTCAGACGACTGAAACGACTTACACCGATCAAATCCTCACTAAGGATGGTTTCTTTACCTACTGCGTGGTGGCCGAATACGCCGACGGTCTTTCTGTACCTGAGTGCGTCATCGTTGAGTTCCTGGATGCCATCGACGAGGCCGAAATCGAATTTGCCATCTATCCTAACCCCGTCAACAGCACTCTGTTTGTCAGCGGCGGCAATGCCGAGTTCACCTACGAGATGTACAACGGCATGGGACAGAAAGTTGCCGAAGGCAATGCCACGGGCAACACACAAATCAACGTCAGTGGCATGACCAATGGCATTTACTTCCTCCGCCTTACCACGGGCACGCAAGTGCGCATGGAAAAGGTTGTTGTGGAATAAAGATTGACTTCCTTGAAATGAAAAAGCCGCTTTCGTGCGGCTTTTTCTGTTTATTAAAGGCCTCGTTGTTTCTTATTAGAGACCTCTTTGCTTCTTGATGCTTTCGTATGCTGCATTGATTTCTTGGAATTTCTTCTCTGCAGCTTGTCGCACCTCGTCGCCAAGGTTGCTTACCAAATCGGGGTGGTTTTTCTTCGCCATCTCACGGTAGGCTTTCTTCACCTCTTCGTCAGAAGCGTTGGCATCCACACCGAGAATCTTGTAGGCACTATCGGTTTCCCTGATAAACATCGCCTTCACCGACTGGAAATCGCTGTTGGTGATGCCCATGTAATCAGAAATCGTATTGATTACGCTCAATTCCTCAGCCGAGATTCTGCTATCAGAATTAGCAATGCCAAACAGATAGTGCAACAGCTGTAAGCGCGAGGAATAATCCATGTAGCGACCCACCTGCTGGCTGACTTCGTAGAGATTGTAGTCTTTTTCCAGAATCTCTCGTAGCATCTTGATATAGCTCTCGGCGCGTTCCTGACCGAAATTCTGCAAGAAAAAGCGTTTCACATAATCAAGTTCGGAGCGTCTCACATTGCCGTCGGCTTTCATCACCGCTGCCGACAGCACCAAAAGAGTCACATTGAAGTCACGCTTTTCCTCCGTATTGCCAAAGGTTTCATTCACCTCCGAACGAATGACTCGCGGACGGTTACTCGAAAACAGGCCTCCAATTGCATACCCAATGATGGCTCCAAGCGGTCCTCCAAACGACCATCCCAACCCTGTCAAAATCAATCTCAAAAAGAATCCCATTGTTGCTTTTTTTTCAATTCGGCGGCAAAAATAAACAAAAACTTCGTATTTTTGCCCCACTGTTTAAAACAGATACAATCTTATTATAATTCATACTAAATTAAACAAAATCAACATGAAGAAAGTTGTTTTATCACTTGCTCTTTTGGCCATGTCCATCATGACGATGGCCCAGCAGTGGGTCAGCATCAACGGCAACACGCCTGCTGCTCCACAAGTCAAGTTGGTCTCGAGCAGCGAACAACAAGTCGTTGTCGACTTCTCGCTGAGCGGATTCACCATGACGAGAGTGAACACCCCCAACGGCATCCAACAGGTCATTTCCGTTCCGAAGATGGCCACGATGCTTGAAGCCGGTGCTCCCGATCTTCCCCAATTCCCTGTTCCTGCCATCATCGGTGACATGGCCGAGATGGAGGTCAGTGTAATCAAGAGCGTTTTCACCGATTATGAAAACGTTGAGGTTGCTCCTTCCAAAGGCAACTTCAGCCGTCAGATCGACCCCGAAAGCGTACCCTACACTTACGGTGAGATGTACAGCCAAAATGCTTTCTATCCGGCCGAACAAGCCCATCTTGAAATGCCTTACATCATCCGTGACTTCCGTGGTCAGAATATCATGGTGACGCCCTTCAACTACAACCCTGTGACGAAGACCTTGCGCGTCTATCATCAACTGACCCTCGCAATGAACAAGGTGAGTGACAACGGCGTGAACGTAAAAAGCGCCCGCAAATCCACCCAAAAGGTTTCTCCCGAGATGAAAGCCACCTATGGTCGCCGTTTCATCAACTACAAGGAAAACGGTGCCAAGTACAACTTCATCGAAGACCGTGGCGAGTTGCTGGTCATCTGCGCCGACCAATTCATGGCAGGCATGCAGCCTTTCGTGGACTGGAAGAACCAATCGGGCCGTCCTACCACTATGGTCAGCGTGACCGAAGTTGGCGGCAACAACGATAACGGTATCAAGAGCTACATCAACAACATTTACACCGATCCTGAGCGTAATCTTGTGTATGTTTTGTTCGTTGGCGACTACGAGCATATCACGCCCCATTCCGTCAGCGGCGAGCGCTCCGACAACTGGTTCGGCCAGTTGGAAGGTTCAGACCGTTATGAGGAAGTCATCGTCGGCCGTTTCTCGGTCCAGACTGATGCACATGTGGCCTCACAAGTAAACAAGGTCATCTACTATGAACGCGATTTGAACGACGACACCCCAGTGAAAGCCACCAACGACCTTACATGGGTCGA
>DAIOUZ010000017.1:24639-26299 GCA_036759285.1 Candidatus Limiplasma sp.
TAGCGGTCACTATGGCGAAGACGACTATCAGCACATCGACCTCATCCGCGACACCCTTGAACACTACACCTACGAGCATGTCACCGAACTTCACGGTGGTGGCGGCGGCGCCTCCCAAAGCTCCATCAGCAACACCATCAATGACGGTGTGAGCATCATCAACTACTGCAACCACGGTTCGGAGACCAGCTGGGGCGTTGCCAACTACAGCAACAGCAACGTGAACGCTTTGGTCAACGACTACAAGTGGCCTGTCGTTTGGTCAGTGGCTTGCTTGTGCGGCAAATTCAACTACGGCGGTGCCAACGGCGAATGTTTCGCCGAAGCTTGGATGCGTGCTACCGACAACACCACAGGCGTACCCACCGGTGCCATCGGTGGTATGTTCAGCTGGATGTCGCAGCCTTGGATTCCGCCCATGTACGGTCAAGACGAGATGGTTGACATCCTTTGCGAATGGCGTTCCGTCGACCAATTCAACCACACCTTAGGCGGCTCGTCAATCAATGGTAACATGAACGTTATCGACATGAGCGGCAGCCAGGGTTATGACACGCACGACACCTGGATCCTCTTCGGAGACCCGACCTTGATGGTTCGCACCGACAACCCTGTCAGCATGAACCTCACCATCCAACCTGCTGTGCTGATGCTTGGCATGAGCGAACTTGAGATCACCGCCGAAGACACCCCGTTTGGTATCGCCACCTTGATGATGGACGGCCAAGTGATTGCCTCTGAATACATCCAAGACGGCAGCTGCACCCTCAGCTTCGCTCCGATGAGCAACGTGGGTGATGCCACCCTCACCGTGATGGGTTACAACAAGTTAACCGTGGTCACCAACGTGGAAGTGTTGCCTGCCGAAGGTGCTTACCTCACCGTAAACGGTTTTTCGCCTAACTTCGCTCCCGTCAACGTGGAGACGAACCTCACCATGAGCTTCAAGAACGTGGGTGTCGACCCGACCGAAGGCGTCACCACTGTGACTTTGAACTGCGACGACCAGCGTTTGAGCATCATCAATGGCACCGCCGAATTTGGCGTGGTTGCTGCTGAAGAGGTTGTCACCTTACAAGATGCTTTCAGCTTCATCGTTGCCGAAGGCGTTGAAGACGGCACTCATTTCCAAATCGATGTCACCATGCAATGCGGTAGAGAGATGTGGAGCGGCAGGGTCATTATCACTGCTGGCCAAGCCCTCCTCGACTTTGGCGGCACTGAATGGGCCGGTGGTTATGTCCCAGGTGAAGAGTTGACCATCGTTGCCAAATTCAAAAACATTGGACACTACATGGCTACGAATGCTATCGCCACCATTTCCAGTGAAAGTGAATATGTCACCTTGCTCAACGAAAATGTCGAATTCGGCACCATCGATCCTGATGGCACTGCCTCATGCGTGTTCCATATCAGCATCGACCCGAGCTGCCCTGAGACCGAACAGATTCCGCTCAGCTTCGTTATGAATGCTGATGGCGGTCTGACTACCGAAGGCAGCCTCACGCTGAAAAACAGTTGCAATGTCATCTTCGATCTCGCCGACTCTTACGGTGATGGTTGGAATGGTGCTAGTTTGACTGTAAGCTTCAACGATGGCACACCTTCACAGAACCTCACCTGCAGTGGAGGCTCGTCATCGTTTACAATTGAAATCGGC
>DAIOUZ010000018.1:0-480 GCA_036759285.1 Candidatus Limiplasma sp.
GCGGCTGCCCATCACAAGGCCTTCAACGGGGGTGAAGCCCATCGAGGTCTCCACCGACTTGCCGTATTCGACGGCGGCGATGGAGGCGCCACTGCCGAGGTGGCAGGTCACGATCTTCGACTTCTTCCAGTCCTTGCCGACGAAAGCGGCGGCCTTCTCGGCCACGTACTTGTGGCTGGTGCCGTGGAAGCCGTAGCGGCGGATGCGGTACTTCTCGTAGTACTCGTAAGGCACGGCATAGAGGTAAGCCTCAGGCGGCATGGTGCTGTGGAACGAGGTGTCAAACACAGCGGCCATAGGTATGCCAGGAAGCACTTCCTTCATGGCTGCGATGCCCTGCAAGGCACCTGGGTTGTGTAATGGGGCAAGGTCGACGAGGTCTTTGATCATGTCGACGACATTATCGTCGATGAGGACACTATGGGAGAACTTCTCGCCGCCGTGAGCCACGCGATGACCGACAGCGTTGATTTCCTTCAG
>DAIOUZ010000018.1:490-15239 GCA_036759285.1 Candidatus Limiplasma sp.
GTCGACCAAAGCCTTCAGCACTAACTTGATGCCTTCGGTGTGGTTCGGGATGGGAAGTTGCTCGTAATACTTCTCACCATTGTATTTGTGGGTGAATTCGCCCATTTCGAGGCCGATGCGTTCGAGCAAGCCCTTGGCCAGCAGGCGCGATGAATTGGCGTTTTCCATCTCAAGCAATTGATACTTGATGGAAGAACTGCCGCAGTTTAGGACTAATATTTTCATTGTTTATGTTTTTGAATTATTGTTTGTATGCGTCGCTTTGCGTCATTGCGAGGAGGAACGACGAAGCAATCCAGACAATCAGGCTATATTCCTAGATTGCTTCGTGCCTCGCAATGACGCGAAGCGGGTCAAATTATTTCTTCTGCGCAATAGCTTGGTTACAGGTAATAGCCACCAGTTTGTAAACATCGTCAATCGAGCAGCCACGGCTGAGGTCGTTGCAGGGCTTGGCAAGGCCTTGGAGCACGGGACCGACGGCTTCGGCACCGGCCAGACGCTGGACGAGTTTATAAGCGATGTTACCGACTTCGAGGCAGGGGAACACGAGGGTGTTGGCCTTACCAGCGACATCGCTTCCTGGAGCCTTGCTAGCACCCACCGAAGGCACGATGGCGGCATCAGCCTGCAGTTCACCGTCGAGGACGAGGTCGGGACGACGCTCCTTGGCGATACGTGTAGCTTCGATGACCTTGTCGACCACCTCATGCTTGGCACTGCCCTTGGTGGAGAAGCTCAAGATGGCGGTGATGGGGTCGATCTTAGCGATGGCCTTAGCCGTGTCGGCGGTGCAGATGGCGATTTCGGCCAGCTGCTCTGCCGTCGGCATGGGCGTGACGGCGCAGTCGGCGAAGACCATGCGGCCGTTGGTGCCGTAGGGGCAACCCTCGGGCAGGAACATCGTGAAGGCACCGCTGACGCAGGTCACGCCAGGCACCGTCTTGATGATTTGCAGTGCGGGACGGAGCATGTCGCCCGTGGTGCTGCGGGCACCACTGACGAGACCGTCGGCCTCACCTGCCTTGACCATCAGGATGCCGAGATACATGAAGTTCTGGGCCAGGTCGTCGGCTTGTTCTGGGGTCATGCCCTTGGCTTTACGCAGTTCGTAAAGCAGGTCGGCATATTTCTTTTTGTCGGGGTTGTTCTTCGGGTCGACGATACGGGCCTTGCCGATGTGCTGAAGACCGAACTCGACGGTCATCTCCTTGATTTTTTCGGCAGGACCGATGAGGATGATGTCGGCTACACCGTCAGCCAGAAGACGGTCGGCGGCTTTCAGGGTACGGGGCTCGTCGCCCTCGGGGAGCACAATGCGCTGCTTATTGGCTTGGGCATTGGCAATGATTTCTTGCATTAAATCCATTTTATCTAGTTTATAGTTAATAGTTGTTCAGTTGTTCAGTTGTGACAGGTTGCTGAGCCTGTCGAAGCACCGTTATTATCGGTCGGCCCTTCGACAAGCTCAGGGACCTTAGCTTCTTGCTTCCTATTTGTGTCATGAAGCAATTCAGGAATCTTGAGTTTTAAATTTTGAATCCTTTTGACCCGCAAAGTTAGGAAAACTTTGCCTTAGTTTGCAAATAATCGTTTATTTTTGCAGCCTAAAAGTTCGTTTTTCATGCCGCAATACCCCGACATATTCTATTACAATCCCTTTGTGGAGACAGCTCAACCTGTTGATACAGTTCAAGTTGTTGACACGATAGCCTGTGATAACGTGGTGCCCAGCTTCATCACGTCGGGCTTTGGTGGAAGTATCACACCCATGCCGCGCATGACTTACGATATCGTCCAAGGCTGGAATCTGGCCATTTTGGGTGTCATGTTGCTGCTGATTGTGCTGAACAAACAGCTGTATCCACGTCAGTTTCGGCAGATTCTCTCCGTGTCGGGAGGTGTGGCACGCACCAACCAACTGCTGAGGGAATGGAACCCCGTGCGCAGCTTTTTGGGTGCCTCGTTCACTTTGGGTTATATCGTCCTGTTGACATTGTTCGTCCAAAAGAGTTGTGTGATTCTCTCTCACGATATGCTGCAGTATAATAATACTAAGGTGTTCGGAATCCTCTGCGCGATGGTGGCTGGCTGGGTGTTGCTTCGTTATCTGTTTTTGTATTTCGTGAATTGGCTTTTTGACGCCCGCGACACCGTCGACCGACAGATGTCCGTGCAGTTTTCAGTTTCCATCCTGACGCTCATCGCCATGGTCCCGATGTTGCTGCTTTTGCTTTATAATCCGACAAAATATTTTGTGTGGGTTGGCTTGGTTTTGTTGGGCTCGGCGGCTGTCCTCCGACTGATTTTGGGGATAATTGAGACAAGAGTTGCAACAAAATTGTCTTCATTTTATATTTTTTTGTATTTTTGCGCCCTCGAAATCGCACCCTTTGCAACACTCGTGACGGCAGGCATTCGGTACTTTAGTAAGGGTTCTGTGTTTTAATGAGTTACATGATTCAGGTGTGATGAAAAATAGAATGTAGACGCACTTAATTCAAGAGAAGAAAGATGAAGATTAAGTCTATTTTGGTGTCTCAGCCAAAGCCGGCTGATGTCTCAAAGACACCTTTCGGTGATATATCGAAGAAGTATGGAGTCAGCTTTACTTTTGAGAAGTTTATCAAACTCGATGACGTCACGGCAAGCGAACTCCGTCAAGAACATATCAAACTCCCTGAATATACCGCCATTATCCTTACCAGTCGCAATGCCATCGACCATTTCTTCAGGGTGGCCAAGGAAATGCGCTATACTGTTCCCGAGACCTTGAAATACTTCTGCATCAACGAGTCGACCGCTTTCTATCTCCAGCGTTATGTCCAATATAGGAAACGCAAGGTGTTCTACGGCAACCAGACCTTGAACGACTTGATCGACATCATGAAGAAGCACAAGGACGAGAAATACCTCTACTGCTGCTCCGACATCAGCTCCGACACCACCATCGACTTGCTGAACGCCGCCAAGCTCAATTTCACCAAGGCCGTGATGTTCCGCACCGTGCCCGCCGACCTGAAGGATGTGGTGAAAATCAACGACTACGACATGCTGGTCTTCTTCAGCCCCATGGGTATCCACTCGCTGAAAGAGAACTTCCCCGACTTCGTCCAGAACGAGGTCGCCATCGGCGGTTTTGGCGATGCCACCTGCCAAGCCATTGTAGATGAGGGCTTTGAGCTCAATTTCCGTGCGCCCACCCAAACGGCCCCGTCGATGACCATGGCCATTGAGGAATATCTCATCGCTGAACAGAAAAAAAGCAAAAAGAAATAAACCTTCGGTCGTCCAAAGCGTTGCATCCCATGATGGCCAAGGAAGGGCTTCCCAAATACGAACGAATCTGCAAGGAGAACGACATTCAAGCGCTTTTCGATAAAGGCGTGGGGGTGTCGGTGTATCCTTATCGGGTCATCTATCTGTTCCATCACGACGAGAGCCGCCCTGTCACCGTTCGTCTGCTGGTGTCGGTCTCCAAGAAACGTTTCCATCATGCCTTCAAGCGCAACCGAGTGAAACGTCTGGTGCGCGAGGCGTGGCGCAAAAACAAGGCCGAACTCTACGAAATCTGCCAAAGGGATAATATTTCGGTCGATGTCGCGTTAGTGTATACGGCCACGGTCATCCATTCCTACGAAGAGATGCTGGAGAAGACTAAGAAAGCCGTCCAAGAGATGGTCAAAAAATATAGTTCGACACTTCGAAAGGCTCAGTAACCACTAAGCTCACCAACCATGAATCGCATCACCCAACTGCCCGCTAAGTTCCTGATTTTGTTGATCAGACTCTATCAGGTGACCTTGTCGCCTTGGTTGGGGAAGAGCTGCCGCTACACACCTACCTGTTCGAACTACGGTATTGAGGCCATCGAGAAATACGGTTTCTTCAAGGGCGGCTGGCTGACCTTCAAGCGCATCCTCTCGTGCAACCCTTGGGGCGGCAGCGGATACGATCCGGTCCCGTAGGGACAAGATTCCCCTTCGGGGAATGGAGGGGAGTCATTAAGTCAAAAGCGGCGGTTGGAAATGTTGAGGTCAGTAGCTGGTTTTTACCGCCGCAGTTTAAAGAAAGAAATACTCCATTCCCCGAAGGGGAAACTAAACATATGAATAAACAAATAGATAAAATGAAGAGAATATCATTTGTCACCCTAATCCTAGCCCTGTTCCTCTCTGTCGGCCTCGTTGCCCAGGAGAAGCAGAACAACTTCGAAATCGCCAAGAGCCTCGACATCTACAACAGCCTCCTGCGCGAGCTCAACCTGAATTACGTCGACGAAATCAATCCAGGCGAGTTGAACGAGACCGCTATCAAGGCCATGCTCGACGGCCTCGATCCTTACACGGTCTTCATCCCTGAGTCCGACATCGAGAACGCCAAGTTCATGACCACGGGCGAATACGGCGGCATCGGTGCCCTCATCCAGTATGACGGCGAGTACACCCGCATCTCCGACCCGTACTACGGCTGGCCTGCCCAAAAAGCCGGACTCATCGCAGGCGACGCCATCATCGAAGTGAACGGTGTGAACTGTGTGAAGAAGAACACGCAGGAAGTCAGCAACTTGCTGAAGGGACAGCCAGGTACTGAGGTGAAGATGAAGATCAAACGCTACGGTCAGGAGAAGCCTATAGAGAAGACCCTCAAACGCGAAAAGGTGAAGATTGACAACATACCATATTATAAGGTGTTCGACAATGGCATCGCCTACCTCTCGCTGAGTGGCTTCACTCGCGACGCTGCTAGGGAGATGAAGGAGAAGTTTTTGGAGATGAAGAAAGACCATCAGCTGAAAGGCTTCATCCTCGACTTGCGTGGCAACGGTGGTGGCCTGATGAACGAGGCGGTCGACATCGTGAATATGTTCATCCCGAAAGGGAAGGCGGTGGTGTCGATGAAAGGCAAGGCGGCCACGGCCAACAGCGTGCATCCCACGATGAACGACCCCGTTGACCTGGAGATTCCTTTGGCTATCCTCGTCGACGGCAACAGCGCTTCGGCCAGTGAGATTGTGGCAGGTGCCATCCAGGACTACGACCGCGGTGTCATCATCGGAGAGCGTACCTTCGGTAAGGGCTTGGTGCAGAATATCTTGCCACTGAGCTACAACACCCAGATGAAGGTCACGGTGGCGCATTATTACATCCCCAGCGGCCGTTGCATTCAGGAGATTGACTACTCGCACAAGAAAGACACCACCCAGAAGAAAACCGACACGCTCGGCAAGGCCTTCAAGACCATGGGGGGACGCACCGTTTACGAAGGACACGGCATCATGCCCGATGTCAAGGTGAAACGTGACCCTTACGCCACGGTGACAGCTTACCTCTATGGTAAAAACTTCATCTTCGACTATGCCAACAAGTTCTACAGCGAGCATAAGACCATTGACTCCGCCGACCGCTTCCAAATCGACGAAGCCACCTACCAGGACTTCATGAAGTTCGTGAAAGACAAGAACTTTAGCTACACCACGGAAAGCGAAAAAGCCATCGAGAAGCTGAAGAAAACGGCCAAGGAAGAAGGCTATCTCGACAAGATTCAGCCGCAGATCGACCTCTTGGAGAAGAACTTCGCCGCCGAGAAGGAAAACGACCTCATCAGCAACCGCAAGGACATCGAGGAGTTGCTGCGCTCTGAGATTGTGGGACGCTATTATTACCAAAAGGGCCGCATCGTCGCCTCGTTGCAGGACGACATCGACCTGAAACGCGCCTTTGAGATTCTGCTCAACACCAACGGCAAGGACGAATACCACAGCATCTTGAGCGGCAAGTGATGACGTGGAAGGCTTCCATACGACCCTATCTGAACCAAGCCTATCTCTTGGGCTTGTTGATGGTGGCCGTTGGCCTCACCCTCTCGCCCTTCCTCATGGGCATGTCGCAGTTCTGGCTGGTCCTCGTCTGGCTTGTTGATGGCGTTGTAGGGAATCGTGACGAAAACGTCATTCCAAGCGGAGGTAAAGCAGGGGAGGGAGGAATCTATTTTCGTCACGATTTCAAATCTAAGTTCTCTCGCTTCTGGCACAACAAAGCCGCCGTCTTCCTGGTCGCCTTCTACCTCATGCACGTCGTAGGCCTCCTTTGGACTTCCGACTTCGAATATGCTTTGAAAGACCTCCGCGTCAAGCTTCCCATTTTGGTCATGCCTCTGGTCCTGTCGAGCATGGAACCTTTGGATCGCAAACGTTTCGACTTCGTCATGCTCATCTATGTGCTGTCGGTCTTCATCGCTACACTGTTCAGCAGCGTATCTTACTGGAAACACGACTACGAGGACGTCCGTGAAATCTCGCATTTCATCAGCCACATCCGCTTCTGCCTCAACATTGTCTTCTGCATAGCCATCATCGGTTGGTACATAGTAAAAACCAAGGTCCCTGAGCCCGTCGAAGGGCCGACCGAAAGCAATCCTTCTGTATCGGCGTTTCGACAAGCTCAACGACCACGGGACCCTGAGCCTGCGGTTGCTGAGCATAGTCGAAGCATCGAAGGGCCGACCAACCCCATCCCAGCTTTCGGTCTAAAAACAGCCATAAACCGTTTCCTTCAATGGTTCCTTTTACTTTGGTTCGTCTACCAAATCTACATCTTCGAGTCCCTCTCAGGCTATGTGATCCTTGCGGCAGTCGTCATCATTTCGGCCGTCTACGCCTTCCTGCGCTGGAAAAAGGGTAGGGGATGGCATATAGCCGTTGGGGTGTCAGCTATGGCGGTTTTGCTCATCGGGACAGTCATTATGGCGCAGCAGATCAAGCCTTTGCTGAAGGTGGAGCAGGTGGATTTTGATACCTTGGAAAAGAAAACGGCCCAAGGCAACGATTACTGGCACGACACCATTAGCAACCCTGTGGAAGACGGCAAATACGTGGGACTCTATTACTGCCGCAAGGAGTTGCAGGAGGCTTGGCCTCAGCGCAGCGACCTGCCTTTGGACGGCACGACCACCAATGGCGAAAACCTTGAGGCTACCTTGACCCGATACCTCACTTCCAAGGACTTGCGCAAGGACGCCGAAGGCGTGTTGGCTTTGACCGACGAGGACATCCGTAACATAGAACAAGGCGTGGCCAACTACAACAACTGGAAGCATCCTGGCCTTCATGCCCGCCTTTCCGCCACCTTGTTTGAATACAACCTCTACCGGCGTTTCAACAACCCCAATGGCGGCTCCTTGGCCCAGCGTATCGAGTTCACCAGGGCTTCGTTCCATCTCATCGGACAGCATCCTTGGTTTGGGGTGGGTACAGGCGATGTGCCGCAAGCTTTCAGCGCTGCGTATGACGAGATTCATTCCCCTTTGAAGGAGGAATTCCGTTTCCGCGCCCACAACCAATACTTGGCCATCGCCGTGGCTTTCGGACTGATAGGCTTGGTGTTTTTCCTGTTCGTCCTGTTGTATCCTTGGCTTTCTTCCAAAAAACACCACACCTATCTGTATTTGGTCTTCCTATGCATCATGTTGCTCTCCATGTTCCCTGAAGACACATTGGAGACCCAGGCTGGCGCCACCTTGTTCGCTTTCTTTGAGGCTTTATTGATGCAAAAAAGTTAGGCTTAAGTAATTGTTCAAAAAAACTGCATATTCCAATAGATTCCCCTGCGGGGAATGGAGTTAAGGTATAGTTTATTAAGCGGCGGTATGAACAAGTTGACTATTCGTAAGCTCCACAAACCGCCGCATGTAAAAAAACGAACGAACTCCATTCCCTGCAGGGGAAATCGAAGATTCGACGAAGTCAATCTCAACTTGCCGATTATGTAAACTAATTTTGCTCAATTACTTACCTTATTGTTCCACATTTCATATCTTTTTTGTCTATTTTTTTGTGGGGATTTTTCGTGACACCTAGTTATATATAAGAAAATTTGCTATCTTTGCGACTCCAATCGGTAGAAATACCGATGAATTGTATTTTGAATGCAACTTATTTATAATTAAACAATTAACAATATTATTAACTTAAATTCAAATCGTTATGATCAAAAAATCATTACTTTTGACGCTGCTGTTGGCACTGTTCGTGCCGTGGGCAGCGAATGCCTACAACCACCAAGTGCAAGTAGGCGATGGAACCTCGGGACAAAACATTGCGCCCATCAACCTTTATTACAACTACTCGTACTCGCAACAGATTTACACCGCTGATCAAATCAATGCGGAATGCGTCTATGTCGGTGACATTGAAAGCATTAGCTTCTACTATGCTGGATCGGTTGCGAAAACCGTGCCGATTACGGTTTTCATGAAGACCACAGAAAAGACCTCTTTCGCAACCACTTCCGACTGGGAAACGGTTACTGAAGACGACATCGTCTTTAATGGCGATTTGGAAATCCCCAGTACAGCTGGTTGGGTTACGATTACCCTTAACGCGCCTTTCGCCTATGATGGTGAAAGCAACTTGTTGATTGCCATTGACAAGGGTTATTACGATAACTATACCAACCAGAGCTGGAGATATACCGCTGTCACGAATAACCAAGTGATTCAATACAGAAGCGACAGTACAGATCCAAACCCATACAGCCCTACAACGGCATCTGGTACATCCAAAAACCTTCCGAACATCATGTTCAACATGACGATTGCCCACCCGGCCCCGTCAGCCCTCACTGTGGATGAGGTGGTCATCAACACTGCCACCATTTCGTGGACTGCCCCGCAAACCACCAACACCATCACGGGTTATGCCTACGAGTACACGGACAGCAATGATGTATTTACAGGAACTACCACAGGCACTACCGCCAACCTCACCGGACTCACTGCTGCAACCGATTACCTCTTTGAAGTGAAAGCCATTTACAGCGATGGAGAAAGCTGCTGGAGCGAAGCTCTCGACTTCACCACTATGGAAGCTTGCATGACCCCTGAAAACCTCACCATCAGCGATGTTACTGCACATGCTGCCACCCTCACTTGGACGGAAGGCTACGGCGATGGCCAATGGGTGCTGCAATACAAACTGTCGACCGAAGAGGAATACACTAATAGCTTGGAAGTCGCTTTAGCCGAACTTCCTTACACGCTCACTGGTCTTACCGCTGAAAGCACCTACAACGTTCAGATTGCTCCTGTGTGCGATGCCACCAAGACGATTACTGGCAACTTCACCACCGCTGTGGCCTGCTTTGCACCCACCAACCTTGCTGTGGAAGCCAATGCCCAGACTGCCACATTCACATGGAATAGTGATGTCAACGATTATGAGATTGCCCATGCCACAGACGCAACGGCCAATCCCAGTGACAACATTGTCGGCACCGCCACTGAAAATACTTATTCGATGAGCAACCTAACCCTCGATACCGAACACTATTTCTGGGTACGCTCCAATTGCGGTAGCGAAGGTTACAGCGCATGGGCCGGTCCTGTTTCAGTGCATATCGGATACTGTGTGCCTAATCCATCAAGCCATGACGGCAAGGGTATCACTGGCGTTTCCTTCGGTACTGGCGACTATGTTGTCACCAATGGCGACGGCAGTGCCAGTTTGCCCGCCTCTGCTCCTTACTACGGTGACTATTCTTCCATGATAGGTGCCGTCCAAGCTGGTGTTGAATCCACCATCGCCATCACGACTGGCACTAACAGCTATCCTTATACCTTCGTCATCTGGGTTGACTTTGACAACAGCTTGTCGTTTGAAGACAGTGAAGTTGTCTATATAGGCAAAGCTTCATCCGGTAATGGAACACTCAATGCCACCATCACCATACCCGCCACGCAAGAGTTGGGTGACTACCGCATGCGTATCTACGGCGCTTACAGTTATTTCACTAACTTTTATAACAGTGGCAACACCAATTGGGAAGCCGCTCATGATCCATGCAGCAGCGGCAGCTATCGTCATGCTCATGACTATACCCTGCGTGTGCTTGAAGCTCCTTCCTGCTTGGCTCCTACCAACCTTGCCGTGAACTACGAAGGCGGCACCGAAGCGATTGTGACCTGGGAAGGCGAAGCCACCTCTTACAATATTGACGTGAACGGCACCGTGATCGAAGGCGTCTCCAGCCCCTACTACCTCAGCGGTCTTGAATTAGCCACTGAATATGCAGTGAAGGTGCAAGCCAACTGCGGCGACAACGGCACCAGCGACTGGACCAACCCCGTCAGCTTCACCACCGACCTCTGCATGCCTGAAGACATGTGCGCCATCAATATCGCCCTCACCGACAGCTACAGCGACGGCTGGAACGGTGGCAAACTTGAAGTGGTGGATGCGGAGACAAGTGAAATCTTAGGCACTTACACCCTCACATCGGGTGGCTCTGGCAACTATACTCTCGATGTGTGCGACGGACGCACCATCAATATTGTTTATACTGCTGGTAGTTTCTCGACTGAAAACGGTTGGGTCGTTACGGACATCAACAATGAAGTCATCTGCCAACATGAAGGTTGCAACAGTGGCTGCACTCCTACTGAGGGCGTTCAAGCCACCTACACTGTGAGCTGCACTGTGAGCTCTTGCAAGAAACCCACCGACCTTGCCGTATCAGAGATTAGCGGCCGCAGCGCAGTGCTGAGCTGGACCGAAAACGGCGAAGCCACCGAGTGGGAGGTTGAGATCACCAATAGTGATAATGACTCAACCATCATGTGGACTGCTGTCACCAACCCCTACACAATGCTTTACTTGGATCCCGAGACGAACTACAGCGTGAGAGTGCTTCCCCATTGCGAAGTGGATAAATGGAGCGATCCCATCACCTTCACCACCAATGTGCCCTGCCCGGCTCCTACGGTTACTGTCAGCAATGTTACTACCCATACTGCCAACGTGAGCTGTAACGGCTATGCCGAAAACTATGAAATGGAATACGCCATCGCTGGAATTAGTGGTTCCGTCACTTACGACTTCGAGGATGGCACCCTCCAAGGTTGGACCAACCTCATCGTCAACGCAGAGGGTGGCCAATGGCTCCATAGCAATGATAATGGTGGAGGCTATGACTATACCGGCCTCGCCCACAGCGGCACTGGCTTTGCCACGTGCTATTCTTACGTTGATGGTGGAAGTGGCGCATTCGACACCGATGCCTACCTCGTTTCTCCCAACAGCTATCAGATTGGCGGGAACGCCTCATTGAACTTCTGGTACGATTTCGCTAATGATTCCTATCCGGAATACACCGAAGTATGCATTGCTACTGCAACCAATCCCACAGCTGACGACTTCACTGCCATTTGGAATTCGGGCAGTGCCAAAGGCAGCAACGGCCTCAGGGAAGCAAATGCAAATCGTCAAAGCAATACCCGTTATCAATACTGGAGAGAGGTCACCCTCGATTTGAGTGACTATGCCGGCCAGTCCATCTGGATTGCCTTCCATGATGAGAATTACGATGCGTATGAAATCTGGATTGACGACGTTACCGTCAACTTGGATGGCGAACTCACTTGGACTCCTGTCGGAACAGTCACCAGCCCTTACACCTTAAGTGATTTGGATCCTGAAACCGCTTATATGGTACGCGCACGCGCCAACTGCGGCGAAGATGGTGAAAGCGAATGGTCATCTATCGCCACCTTCACCACTTTATATGGCCAAATCTTCACCAAGACCATCAATGGCTACGGCACTGGCACTGGCAACTGGTATCTGATTGCCACTCCTATTGACAGTATTACTCCCAACCTCGTTACCAACATGGTTGTCGATCCTGAAGAAGACTTTGACCTCTTCGTATGGGACGGCACCACCACTGAGATGGATAATGATGGTAATCTTCTTGTATGGCGCAATTTCAAGATGGGTGAATTCACTCAACTTGAACCTGGTAAGGGTTACCTCTATGCCAACAAGAACACGGTCACGTTGAAATTCGTTGGCACGCCATACGATGGCGACGGTAACTTCGACTTGACCTACGACGCTGCTAAAGAAGAAGCCTGCTTGAATCTCGTGGGTAACCCCTACGCAGTGAACGCATCTATTGACGGTAACCGCAGCTTCTACACTATGAATAGCGAGGGTGACAAGTTCATTGCTTCTACGAGCAGCACCATCGAAGCTATGGAAGGTATATTCGTAGTCGCTACTTCAGAAGGAGACCAAGTGACCTTTACTCCTGAAACAGGCGACAAGAGCGCTAATCTTGCTCTTAACCTCAGCCAGGGTCTTGACATCATTGACCGTGCTATCGTCCGTTTCGATGAAGGTGGTCAACTGCCCAAGTTCCAACTCAACCCGAATGATACTAAGGTCTACATCCCTCAGGAGGGTAAGGACTATGCAGTAGTCAGAGGCAGCGAGATGGGTGAGATGCCGGTCAGCTTCAAGGCCGAGAGCAACGGCAGCTACACTCTGAGCTTCACCAGCGAGGAAGTCAGCTTCAACTACCTGCACCTGATCGACAACATGACCGGTGCCGATGTCGACCTGCTAGTCAATCCGAGCTACACCTTCGATGCCAGCACGACCGACTACGCCAGCCGCTTCAAGCTCGTGTTCGCCACTGGCAGCAACAGCGACGACAGTTTCGCCTTCTTCAGCAACGGCGGTTTCGTCATCAGCAACGAGGGAGAGGCCATGCTGCAAGTGGTGGATGTCACGGGCCGTATCCTCAAGAGCGAGACCATCAACGGCAGCGCCAACGTCCATGTTGACGCGGCTCCTGGCGTCTACATGCTGCGCCTGATCAACGGCGACAACGTGAAGGTCCAGAAAGTGGTTGTGAGATAAGGACGCGCTTCGCGTCATTGCGAGGAACGAAGCAATCCAGATAAAGAGCTTTTACACTAGATTGCTTCGTCGTTCCTCCTCGCAATGACGCAAAGCGACAAGAGAACTGAATAATAATGAACAACACAATAAAACCTAAAACAACGATGAAAAAGTTAGCATTGACATTAGCCATTGTTCTCGGACTGAGCATGGCATCGTTCGCAGAAGGCGGCGGTTTGTTTGGCCAAGGCCAGAGTGCTGAGGAGAGCACCACGCCGACAACGATGTATAACCGCAGCGGCGCTCCGGGTCTTCCCGGCGGCGGTCACGGCCAAGGCGGCAACCAGCCTGCCCCGTTGGGCAGCGGCATTGCCGTGTTGATCGGTCTTGGTGCAGCCTACGCTGTTGTCAAGAAACGCGAGGAATAATTACGGTTATATTGCCGATTTTTCCATGGGGGCGGCCGAAAGGTTGCCTCCATTTTTTTATTTTATGGCGAAAAAAAACTTTTTTTATTATCTTTGCGGCCTTAAAAATTAAATAGCTATAGCTAAGATAATAAAACACGCATTTATGAAAACTATTCGGTATTATGTGCTCTTTTCGCTCGTTTTCCTCATGGGAACGTTTTCATTTGCGCAAAAGAACCTGAATACGCTCATGCGCGAACGCGGTGAGTATTATTTTACGATCAGTGTCAATAATCCTGCGGAAATCCAAACTATTAGCAAGATTTGTTCCATCGATGGAACCGATGGCAAAACAGTGGTTTGTTATGCCAGCCAACAGGAGTATGATGCTTTGCTTCAGTCGGGCTACCAACCCATGCTACAAACGCCACCCTCCATGCGCGAGAAAGCCGTGATGTGGGATGGCAACCGTGCCACTTACGATTGGGATAGCTACCTGACCTACAGTCAGTATGTGAATATGATGCAAGGCTTCACCTCGGCGGCATTAAGCGACAGAACCTGTACCTTGCTTGACCTGGGCACGCTTTCCACCTCTAATCACCGCAAAATTTTAGGTATCAGGATCAACAACGGCCAACCTGACGGCAAGCCGAAGTTCCTCTACAGCTCCACCATGCATGGCGACGAGGTCACAGGCATGATTCTTATGCTCCGTCTGATTGATGAGTTCTGCACCAGCACCGACGATCGCATCCTCAACATCTTGAACAATGTGGACCTCTTTATCTTCCCCTGCACCAACCCCGACGGCACCTATTATGGAGGCAACAATACGGTTTATGGAGCAAGACGTCGTAATGGCAACAACATCGACCTCAACCGCCACTTCCCCGACTTCGACGATGGACCACATCCCGACGGAGAAACCTATTATCAGGACGAGGCCCAATGGATGATGGATTTGGCACAGCAGTACTTGTTCACCATGGGTGCCAATTATCATGGAGGTGCCGAGGTGGTGAACTATCCTTGGGACACCTATCAGCCCCTTCATCCAGATGATGCCTGGTGGCAGCTGGTTAGCCATGAATATGCCGACCTCGCCCATGCGGCCAACTCGAGCTATATGACCACGCTTTATGGCCTGCCCAATCCCTCAGGCATCACCAACGGCTATGCTTGGTACACCATTACGGGCAGCCGTCAGGATTATATGAACTATTACGCCCAGTGCCGAGAGTTGACACTTGAATGCTCGAATTCGAAGACACCCTCTGCTTCTTCACTGCCAAAGTATTGGAACTATAACCACAACAGTATGCTCACCTATATCGAAGAGTGTCTGAAGGGCGTGCATGGCTTCGTGTATGATGCTGCCACCAATGAACCGCTCCAAGGTGTTACGGTGACGGTTCAAAATCATGATGACTTTGGCTCTTCAGTGAGTTCCCACGCTGTCGGCGACTTCCACCGTCCCATCAAGGGTGGCACCTACACCTTTGAGTTCAGCAAGGAAGGTTACGTTTCGCAATCGGTGGTGGTGACCGTCGCCGATGGTCAAAGAATCGACCTTGCCCCGATTTATCTGCAACCGATATATTCGCAAACCTTTACGTTCTCTGCAGGTTGGAACTGGTGGTCTCCCAATGTTGAC